>CAISUR010000043.1 GCA_903888655.1 uncultured Bacteroidota bacterium
AAGACCTCGTATTTGAGGTCTTTTTCATTGTGGTCCCACTTGGGCTCGAACCAAGGACCACCTGATTATGAGTCAGGTGCTCTAACCAACTGAGCTATAGGACCGCTTTTGAGGTTGCAATATTACTACTATTTTTAATTTGATGCAACTATTTTTATGCTATTTCTTGACAAAGTTCTATTAAAACTCCATTTGTGCTTTTAGGATGTAAAAAAGCTACTAACTTATTATCTGCTCCTTTTTTAGGAACTTCATTTAGCAAAATAAATCCTTCTTCTTTCAATCGTTTCATTTCCCATATAATATCTTCAACATCAAACGCGATGTGATGAATACCTTCTCCCTTTTTATCAATAAACTTTGCAATTGGACTTTCTGGATTAGTAGCCTCTAAAAGCTCTATTTTATTTGGACCATTCATAAAAAAAGAAGTTTTCACTCCTTCACTTGTAACTTCCTCTTGTTTATAAGCTGGAGCACCGAATAATTTTTCAAAAAGCAAATTCGATGTTTCCAAACTTTTTACTGCAATCCCTATATGTTCTATTTTTCTCATGTTTTTTTCCACAAAGTCGCTAAGACTCTAATGTTTTGTAAAATTAAGTATTTTTCAAAAATTAATTTAAAAAAGTAATCTGAAAATTTAATTTTTGAAAAGAGAAATAGTGGAAAAAATTAAACTTTGCGTCTTTGCGTCTTTGTGGCTTTAAAAAAATCGTATTTTTGCCAAATGGAAACAAACAGACAGAAAAAAATAGGAAGTGTACTACAAAATGATTTAGTAGACATACTGCAAGGTGAAGTGAGAAAAAACGGACTTACCAATTTGATAATTTCGGTTTCAAAAGTAGTAGTCACCACTGATTTGGGTGTTGCAAAAGTATATTTGAGTGTTTTTCCACAAAATAGAGCACAAGAAATATTAGAAGCTGTAAAATCAAATGCTCCATTAATAAAACACGATCTATCGCAACGTGTTAAATTACAATTACGCAAAGTTCCAAATCTTTCTTTCTACATCGATGATTCTCTCGATTATATTGAAAAAATTGACAACGCTCTTGCCGGTAAAGAAAATCCTATTGAAAACAGAGATCTTCTAGAAAAACGTAAAAAAGCGTAAATGAATTTTCCGCTATACATAGCCAAACGATATATCTTTAGTAAAAGCAAGAATAATGCAATCAATATCATTACTCGAATTGCTTCAGGAGGGATAATTGTAGGCGGTATGGCATTATTCATTGTGCTTTCGGTTTTTAGCGGATTAAGAGAGTTCAGCTTGTCATTTTCAAATGATTTTGACTCAGATTTAAAAGCAATCCCAGTATCTGGAAAATCATTTATCATTTCACCTGAACAAGAAAAACAAATAAAAAATATAAAAGGTCTTGCTGATTTCAGTAAAGTTATAGAAGAACGCGTACTTTTTTCGTTTAAAGGAAAACAGCAAGTTGCTTTTCTAAAAGGAGTCGATAAAAACTTTGTGAAAGTAAACAAAGCTTCCGAAAAACTTTTCAATGGACAATGGGTGAAGTCTGATACGTATCAATGCGTGATTGGCTACGGAATATCAGAAAAATTATCAATGGGATTGTTTGATTTTAATAATTCTTTTGAAACCTACGTGCCTAAACCCGGAAAAGGAAGTATTGAAAATCCGGATCAAGCATTTAACAAAGCAGTTCTAATACCAGTTGGAATTTATGCTATCAGTGAAGAATTGGACTCCAAATATGTTTTTGCAGATTTGGATTTGGTACAGGAATTATTGGAATATAAGCCTTTTCAAATTTCAGGAATTGAAGTCAAAACAAAACCTAATGCTAACCAAAATGATATAATCTCTGAAATTCAAAAAATACTACATAATAAAGTAACCGTTAAAACAAGAGCGCAGCAAAACGCTACTCTTTATAAGATGTTGAATACCGAAAATGTTGCTATATATTTAATCTTTACTCTAGTAATAATCATGATATTATTTGCCTTTTCGGGAGCAATAATTATGATGGTATTGGATAAAAAAGAAAATCTAAAAACATTATATTATCTGGGAACTGAACCTAAAAATTTAACTAAAATATTTTTATTTCAAGGAACCCTTTTGTGCGCAATTGCTGGGATTATTGGGTTGTTATTTGGTTCTATAATAGTTTTCGTTCAACTGAAGTTTCAATTGATAATGATTACACCATCCTTAGCCTATCCTGTTGTTTTTACCTTAAATAATATCGTAATCGTTTTTGGAACCATCATGCTTTTAGGGTTTTTAGCAAGTCTAATTGCAAGCAGTAGAGCACATAAAAGCGTATTTGATTAAATGACTTGGTAATTAGAATAAATTTCTTGAATTTCATCTAACGTTTTAAATAAAACCTCAGGGTCTTCTATGGTTACCAACTTTAGTCGGTATTCTTTAAAATTAGATATTCCTTTAAAATAATTAGTATAATGACGGCGCATTTCAACTATTCCAAGACGTTCGCCTTTCCATTCCATTGACCATTTTAAATGATTTCTTGCTGCTTCTACTCTATCAGAAATTGTTGGTTTTGCCAAATGTTCTCCGGTAGCGAAATAATGTTTGATTTCATTAAAAATCCATGGATATCCTATCGCTGCACGCCCAATCATCATCCCGTCAAGACCAAATTTATTCTTATATTCTAATGCTTTTTCTGGTGAATCAATATCGCCATTTCCAAAAATAGGCATAGTTATTCTTGGATTATTCTTCACACGTTCAATATGCGACCAATCCGAATGTCCCTTGTACATTTGAGCTCGTGTTCGCGCGTGAACAGTTAATGCCTGAACACCCACATCTTGCAACCTTTCAGCCACTTCATCAATATTAATGGAATTTTCATCCCAACCTAAACGTGTCTTTACAGTTACCGGAAGATTGGTTCCTTTAATTACTGATTTTGTAAGGCGTACCATTAAGTCGACATCTTTTAAAACTCCTGCGCCAGCACCTTTACAAACAACCTTTTTTACTGGGCATCCAAAATTAATATCTACCAAATCGGGATGAACCGCATCGACAATTCTTGCAGACATTTCCATGGCTTCCTCATCACCGCCAAAAATTTGAATTCCAACAGGACGTTCATAATCAAAAATGTCCAATTTCATTCGGCTTTTAATCGCGTCACGAATTAATCCTTCCGATGAAATAAATTCAGAATACATTAAATCGGCACCATGAAGTTTACACAATCTGCGAAACGGCGGATCGCTCACGTCTTCCATGGGCGCAAGCAATAATGGGAAATCGGGTAATTCTATGTTGCCTATTTTGGGCATTTTGATATAAATTTGGTACAAAGATAGAAAAATTTGATTTTAGACTTTTAACCATTTAGATATTAAGCCACAATTATGTCTTACTTTTCTTAATTCCTTAATGGTTTTAAAAAATTACTTTCAAAACTTTACCTTATATTTGCATATTAAATGCTTATGCATTTGCTAAAATTGAGAGAAAAGAGCATGAAAAACATTAGAAATTTTTGCATTATTGCACATATTGATCACGGAAAAAGCACACTTGCTGATCGACTTCTTGGCGCCACACAAACCGTTACTGCTCGTGAAGAAAAAGCACAATTGCTAGACAACATGGACTTGGAACGCGAACGTGGCATTACCATTAAAAGTCATGCCATTCAAATGGAATATAAATACAAAGGAGAAGATTATATCCTAAACCTTATTGACACTCCCGGTCACGTAGATTTTTCGTATGAAGTTTCTCGTTCCATTGCAGCCTGCGAAGGTGCGCTTTTGATTGTTGATGCAGCACAAAGTATTCAAGCACAAACTATTTCAAATTTATACCTTGCGTTAGAAAATGACTTGGAAATTATTCCAGTATTAAACAAGGTTGATTTACCAAGTGCTAATCCCGAAGAAGTTAGCGATGATATTATCGATTTATTAGGATGTAAATTAGAAGATATCATTCACGCATCGGGTAAAACTGGTTTTGGCGTCGAAAATATATTAGCAGCAATCATTGAAAAAATTCCACCTCCAAAAGGAGTGGTTGATGAGCCGCTACAAGCCTTAATTTTTGATTCACATTACAATCCTTTTCGAGGAATTGAAGTGATTTTTAGAGTGAAAAATGGAGAAATTCGTAAAGGACAAAAAATTAAATTCATGGCAACAGGCAATGAATATTTTGCTGATGAAGTAGGTACATTGAAGCTCAATCAAGTTCCAAAATCTGTTATTTCGGCTGGTGATGTTGGGTATTTGATTTCCGGAATTAAAGAAGCAAAAGAGGTAAAAGTTGGTGATACCATTACCGATGCTAAAACCCCAACGACCAATATGATTACAGGGTTTGAAGATGTTAAACCAATGGTATTTGCTGGAATTTATCCTGTTGACACCGAAGATTATGAAGACTTGCGTGCTTCGATGGAGAAACTACAATTGAATGATGCTTCTTTAGTTTTTGTGGCCGAAAGCTCTGCTGCTTTAGGATTTGGTTTCCGCTGTGGATTTTTAGGAATGTTACATTTAGAAATTATCCAAGAACGATTGGAGAGAGAATACGATATGACAGTTATTACAACAGTTCCTAACGTATCTTATCTAGCTTATACTAAAAAAGAACCTGAAATTCCGTTTGTAGTAAACAATCCTTCCGATTTACCAGAACCTTCTCGACTAGATAGAGTTGAAGAGCCCTATATCAAAGCTACCATCATCACAAAATCTGATTTCGTAGGTAATGTGATGAGTTTATGTATAGAAAAACGTGGGGTAATTACCAATCAAACCTATTTAACTACAGAACGAGTAGAATTGAATTTTGATATGCCTTTGGCTGAAATTGTTTTCGATTTTTACGATCGATTAAAAACTGTTTCAAAAGGTTATGCATCGTTTGATTATTCTCCTATTGGAATGAAAACTTCTAAATTAGTAAAACTAGATGTTCTTTTAAACGGACAAACGGTGGATGCTCTTTCTGCTTTAATTCACGAAGATAATGCCTACAATATTGGTAAGAAAATGACCGAAAAATTGCGTGAATTAATTCCGAGACAGCAATTTGATATTCCAATTCAAGCAGCTATTGGAGCCAAAATTATTGCGCGTGAAACTATAAAAGCATTACGTAAAGACGTGACTGCCAAATGTTATGGAGGTGATATTTCTCGAAAAAGAAAACTTCTTGAAAAACAGAAAAAAGGTAAAAAACGTATGCGTCAAGTTGGTAACGTAGAAATCCCACAAGAAGCATTTATGGCTGTTTTAAAGTTGAATGACTAGCTTTAAATAAAGAAAAAGAATTAAATATAGACCAACCCAATAATGAAAATTGGTGGGTTTTTTACTGCATTTCATCTAACAGCCGCAACGCATCTTCCACATTAAATAATTGTGTTCCTTCATTCATAGTAGCTGCTGTTCCACAACAAACGCCTATTTGAATTGCTTCTTTTAAGGATTTGTTTTGCGATAATGCCCAAACTATTCCGCCAACCATGCTATCGCCTGCGCCTACAGTGCTTTTCTTATATACTTTTGGAGCAACTATAAATTCTGTAATGTTATTTGAAACTAAAATAGCTCCTTCAGCTCCCAGGGAAACAACAACAATTTCGGCACTTTTGTTTTCAATTAATTTTTTTGCAGCCTTTTCAACTTCGCTTATTTCTAGACGCTCTACTCCTATCAGTTTAGCTAATTCTCCTATATTTGGTTTTATTAAATACACGCCAGTTGCTAAAACTTTCTGCAATGCTTCTCCCGAAGTGTCTACTATTACTTTTACGCCAAATTCTTTAGCTCCTTCGGCAATTTTTTGATAGAAATTAGTAGACAAACCTTCATTCAAACTGCCGCTGATGACTAAATAATCAGCTTTAAGACCTTTAATTGTTTGCAGAATATTCTCTTTTTCATCATTTGAAAACTCAGCTCCCGGAAATCCAAATCGATATTGAGATTTAGAAACATTATCAAATGCTATAAAGTTTTCTCT
>CAISUR010000044.1 GCA_903888655.1 uncultured Bacteroidota bacterium
CCTGCTGCAACAAAACCTGCAACACCTGCAACACCAGAAAAAAAATAATATCAATACATTAAAAGAGAAAGTCCCGAGTAATATCGGGATTTTTTTTTGATTAAAATATTTATTGCATCTGATGTATACTCTGAAAATATGTCAGTTTAATCTAAATGGCACAATTTCTGAAATAAAGAATGCAATCTTAAAAATTTTAATTAATTATAAAATAGAAAAATTATGGCATTAAACATTAAACCACTTTCAGACCGAGTTATTGTGGAACCAGCTGCTGCTGAAACACAAACAGCTTCTGGAATCATTATTCCAGATACGGCAAAAGAAAAACCACAAAAAGGAGTTGTTGTTGCTGTAGGAAATGGCAAAAAAGACGAACCTTTAACTGTCAAAGTTGGCGATACCGTGTTATATGGTAAATACGCTGGAACCGATTTAAAATTTGATGGAAAAGACTATCTAATCATGCGAGAAGATGATATTCTTGCTGTAATCTAATTTTTTTCAGATCTCAGATTTACGATGAAAAAAAATTAAACAGAAAAAATAAAACATTAAATAAAAATTAAAATGGCAAAAGATATAAAATTCGATATTGAAGCACGTGATGGTTTAAAACGCGGTGTTGATGCATTAGCAAATGCAGTAAAAGTAACTCTAGGACCAAAAGGTCGCAATGTAATTATTGGAAAATCATTTGGTGGACCAAACGTTACTAAAGATGGTGTGACTGTTGCAAAAGAAATTGAGTTGAAAGATCCATTAGAAAATATGGGCGCTCAAATGGTGAAAGAAGTAGCTTCAAAAACTAATGATTTAGCTGGTGACGGAACTACTACAGCTACCGTATTGGCGCAAGCAATTGTTAAAGAAGGATTAAAAAATGTTGCTGCTGGAGCTAATCCAATGGATTTAAAACGTGGTATTGATAAAGCTGTTGAAGCTATTGTGGCTGATCTTGGCAAACAAGCTAAAGTAGTAGGAAGCGATTCTGAAAAAATTAAACAAATTGCTTCTATTTCCGCAAACAATGATGAAGTAATTGGGGAATTAATTGCTACTGCTTTCGGAAAAGTAGGTAAAGAAGGTGTTATCACAGTTGAAGAAGCCAAAGGAACAGATACTTATGTGGATGTGGTAGAAGGAATGCAGTTTGATAGAGGTTATTTATCGCCATACTTTGTTACTAATCCTGAGAAAATGAATGTAGAATTAGAAAATCCTTACATTCTTTTATACGATAAAAAAGTTTCTTCACTTAAAGAATTATTACCAGTTTTAGAACCAGTTGCACAATCTGGGAAACCATTATTGATTATTGCAGAAGATGTTGATGGTGAAGCATTATCAACATTGGTAGTAAATAAATTGCGTGGTGCCTTAAAAATTGCTGCGGTTAAAGCTCCTGGATTTGGAGACAGAAGAAAAGCTATGTTAGAAGACATTGCTATTTTAACGGGTGGAACCGTTATTGCAGAAGAAAGTGGTTACACCCTTGAAAATGCAACTTTGGAAATGTTGGGTACAGCCGAAAAAATTACTATCGATAAAGACAATACTACTATTGTTAACGGTGCTGGAAATGCTGATTTAATCAAAAATAGAGTGAATCAAATCAAAGGTCAAATGGAAACTACGACTTCTGATTATGATAAAGAAAAATTGCAAGAGCGTTTGGCTAAATTGGCTGGCGGTGTGGCTGTTCTTTATGTAGGTGCTGCATCAGAAGTAGAGATGAAAGAGAAAAAAGATCGTGTTGATGATGCTTTACATGCTACTCGTGCTGCTGTTGAAGAAGGAATTGTTGCTGGAGGTGGTGTTGCATTATTAAGAGCAAAATCGGCTTTACTTTCATTAACTACTGAAAACCCAGATGAAGTAACAGGAATTCAAATTGTAGCTCGTGCCGTAGAATCTCCATTACGAACTATTGTAGAAAATGCTGGTCTTGAAGGTTCTGTAGTAGTAGCAAAAGTTTCGGAAGGAACAGGTGATTTTGGTTATAATGCCAAAACAGACGAATATGTAGACATGCTAAAAGCAGGAATCATCGATCCTAAAAAAGTAACTCGTGTAGCATTAGAAAACGCGGCTTCTGTTGCCGGAATGATTCTTACTACGGAGTGCGCTTTAGTAGAAATTAAAGAAGAAAATGCTGGTGGCGGGATGCCGATGGGTGGTGGAATGCCAGGAATGATGTAATTCTTTGAAGTACAAAGTTAGAAATACGAAGTTCTACATAATAAATATCCGCTTTGTCAATGATGAAGCGGATATTTTTTTTCAATTGAAATTAAAAAAACACGTTAATAAATAAAGTTACTAAATTGATATACATTTCTTTTTGGTTTCATTCAATTTAATTACTTTTGCGAAACATTTTTCTGAATTTGCTTCAGAATCTAATAGACAAACTTTTATTATGAATATACACGAATATCAAGGAAAAGAAATTTTAGCAAAATATGGTGTGCGCGTTCAACGTGGAATCGTTGCTAATAGTCCGGTAGAAGCTGTTGCTGCTGCAAAACAATTAACTACTGAAACGGGAACGAGTTGGTATGTTATTAAGGCTCAAATCCATGCTGGAGGAAGAGGTAAAGGTGGTGGTGTAAAATTGGCTAAAAATTTAGACCAAGTTGCTGAAATTTCGGAACAAATTATTGGAATGCAATTGATTACCCCGCAAACTCCACCAGAAGGAAAACAAGTACACAAAGTTTTAATTGCCGAAGATGTATACTATCCAGGAGAAAGTGAAACCTCAGAATTTTATATGTCTGTCTTATTAAATAGAGCTAAAGGAAGAAACATGATTATGTATTCTACTGAAGGTGGAATGGATATTGAAGAAGTTGCAGAACACACACCTCATTTAATTTTTACAGAAGAAATTGATCCAGCCGTTGGATTGCAAGGTTTTCAAGCGAGAAGAATTGCTTTTAACCTTGGCCTTTCGGGAAATGCATTTAAAGAAATGGTGAAATTTGTTGATTCATTATACAATGCTTACATCGGAAGTGATGCGTCAATGTTTGAAATCAATCCAGTTCTTAAAACATCCGACAATAAAATTTTAGCGGTTGATGCTAAAGTAAATATCGATGATAATGCATTATATCGTCAACCTAAATATGCAGAAATGCGTGACATTAGAGAAGAAAATCCAATTGAAGTAGAAGCTAAAGAAGCAGGATTAAACTATGTAGATCTTGATGGAACAGTAGGTTGTATGGTGAATGGTGCTGGATTAGCAATGGCAACAATGGATTTAATTAAATATGCAGGTTTTGAACCGGCTAACTTCCTTGATGTAGGTGGAACTGCTGATGCAAAACGTGTAGAATTGGCTTTTAGAATCATCCTGAAAGATCCTAATGTAAAAGCAATTTTGATTAATATATTTGGTGGAATCGTTCGTTGCGACCGTGTAGCTCAAGGAGTTGTTGACGCCTACAAAAATATGGGAGATGCAATTAAAGTTCCAATCATTGTACGTCTACAAGGAACCAATGCCGAAATTGCTAAAGAATTAATTGACAATTCCGGAATGCCAATTTTATCGGCAGTACAATTCCAAGAAGCTGCTGATCAAGTTCAAAAAGCACTTTCGTAACCCAATACAGTAATAAATCAGAGAGAAATCGTACTGAGTAATAAAGACAAAGGAGTAGAAAAATATGTTCTACTCCTTTTTTTATGGTTTTTTTTTGTCTTTAATTATTGATTAGAACTCCAAAACAATTTGGTTTTTAATTAAATCTTCAAAAGTTTCTCGTTTACTAATCAAGTGTCCTTTGCCGTCTTTCCATAATACCTCGGCAGGTTTGTAACGTGAATTGTAGTTAGATGCCATAGAAAAACAATACGCCCCAGCATTTTTGAAACACAAGATATCTCCCTCGTTTATTTCTGCGATGCGCCTGTTATTGGCAAAAGTATCGGTTTCACAAATATATCCTACAACCGTATAGAAACGTTCTTTACCTTTAGGATTAGAAATATTTTCAATAGTATGTTGCGAACCATAAAACATTGGACGAATCAAATGATTGAAACCTGAGTCAATTCCAGCAAAAACTGTTGAAGTGGTTTGTTTTACTACATTGACTTTTGCCAAGAAAAAACCAGCTTCACTGACCAGAAATTTCCCAGGTTCAAACGCTAGTGTTAATGAACGACCATAGTCTTTTTCGAAAGCCAAAAAACGTTTGGATAATTTTTTACCTAATTCCTCTATATTGGTTTCAATATCTCCTTTTTTGTAAGGTACCTTAAATCCAGAACCAAAATCAAGAAAATCTAGTTGTTTGAATTGTTTTGCGGCGTCAAAAAGAATTTCGGCTGCATACAAAAACACTTCAATGTCTAAAATATCAGAACCGGTGTGCATGTGAATACCGTTAATATGCATTCCCGTATTTTCAACAATTCTTAAGATATGAGGAATTTGATAGATAGAAATTCCAAATTTACTATCAATATGACCTACAGAGATATTTTGATTTCCTCCTGCCATAACATGTGGATTGATGCGAATACAAACTGGAACGGCAGGATATTTGGCACCAAAATGCTCTAAAACAGAGAGATTATCAATATTAATTTGCACACCCAGTTGCGCAACTTCTTCAATTTCTTCAAAGGAAACTCCATTGGGAGTAAATATGATTTTGTCTGGTGTAAACCCTGCATGTAAACCCAATTGCACTTCTTGATAAGAAACGGTATCTAAACCACTTCCGCATTTTTTTAATAATTTTAAAATGGAAAGGTTAGACAAGGCTTTCATCGCATAATTAATGCGAAGTTTTTCGACCTTTGAAAAAGCTGCAGTTAAACGGTTGTATTGTTGCTCAATAATTGAAGCATCATATACAAACAAAGGATTGCCATATTCTTCAGCAAGTGCTAAGAGCTCTTTTGGTTGCATTTTGAAAAAAATTAAATTTAAAAATAATTAAGAATTTTCCATTTAACTAATTAAATAGGAAGAGGAAACTATTCTATGATACAAAGGTATTGTTTGAAATAGGTTTTACAAACTGGTTTAGTATTTATATGAAATTCTCATTTTCACACATTTTTTTAGGCTAAAAAAAGTATTTTACTAATTTTTTTGAACAATCGTTTATAAATTCATTACGATATGACATAGAAAATCCGCTTTATCATCGACAAAGCGGACCTTATTTTAATTGCATTTATTAAATTATTTTCTTTTTTTAAGTAATTTAATAATTACTGGAACGGTTGTAAAAGCAACAATTCCAATTACTATAAATTCGATGTAATGTTTTAGATCAATACCAAATTCATTTTTAAATAACTCATATAAGTAATGACCCGAAAAAGTCATGGTAAACGACCAAAGAATAGAACCCAACACGGTAAAGAACATGAACTTCTTTTTATCCATTGCTACAATTCCCGCTACTACGGGTGCAAAAGTTCTGACGATAGGCAAAAATCGTGCAAAAACAATAGCTTTGGTAC
>CAISUR010000045.1 GCA_903888655.1 uncultured Bacteroidota bacterium
AGAGCAATCATCTTTTTTTCGATTTGTTTGCTTTAAAAATTACTAGATTTCTATAATGCAAATGTAGAAAATAAAAAAAATCCTTGTTAAAGGATTTTAATTGAAGTTATTAACAATCGAATGAAGTCAATAAAATAGGTGCTTGACACTCTCAAATTGTTTGATATTGAATTTTTTTTATTTTAAAATTTTGATTGGAATTACTGTTTTAGAATTTCTAATAATCTGTAATTAATGTATATTTTTTCCTTGCCAACTGTTTCACTTTTTAGAAAGCCCTTTTCTTCTAAAGCTATTAGATAATTTCCAATAGTTTTTAATGATGCTAGACCTTCTGCTTCTAATTGTTGTCGTTTTGTATATGGTAATCGGAATAAGGCTTCTACTAAATCTTTTGAATATACTTTTGGCAATTTTTCTTGAATTTCAGCAGCCATTGTATTCATTAATTCTTCAATTGCTGTGATTTGTTTTCTGCCTTTGAGCGCTGTCTCTTCCACCATATCTAACATATACATTATCCAATCTTCCCAGTTTCCCTCTTCGGTTACTTTTCGCAAATTGTTGTAATAGGCCGCTTTGTTGTCGATGATGTAATTACTCATATACAACGCTGGTAAATCTAATAGTCCTGCCAATTTTAAATACAATAATAAAATGATACGTCCAGTTCGTCCATTTCCATCAAAAAACGGATGTATGGCTTCAAACTGATAATGAATAATTGCCATTTTTACTAATGGATCTATTTCGTCTTCTGCGTGAATGAAGTCTTCTAGGTTTTTTAATTTTTCACGTATGGTATTTTCTCCTTCTGGTGGTGTATAAATTACTGTTCCTGTCGCTGGATTTTTTAATTGTGTTCCTGGTGCGTTTCTTATTGAAGCTGTATTCTCTTTAATGATTTGTGCTAATTTGATAAACAAATTGGTCGTTAGGAAAGGTCGTTTTTCGATTTCTTGAAAGCCAAACCATAAAGCGTCTTTGTAATGCATTACTTCTTTAGTCGCTGGATTGTCGTATTTTTTTTCGGCTATGGAAGCCATAAACAATTCGTCTTGGGTTGTAATGATGTTTTCTATTGCTGAACTGGCTTGTGCTTCTTGTAAATTGATAGTATCAATAAACAGTGTTGGGTTTGGCAAATTGGTTATCGCTCCTTTTAGTTCGGATAAAGCTCTGCTGGAAGTAATTAGTTTTTTTAAAATTACTTTAGTTTCTAAATCGGTATTTGGTGGTAGTAACGGTAATTCGTTATACGGTTTTTCTGGGTTATAATTTGCTGCCATAGTTGATGCTTTTATGAAAGTCAATTTTAGGATTATTTACCTTCGTTTTGTTTTCGAGAGTAAAAATAGTAAAAAATTACCTTCTAAATGATTTTCGAGAGTAAAAAAATGAAAAAATTACCTTCGTATGTGATTTTAAAAGTAGAATTGACTACAATTTACCTTCGTTCTTTTCTAAAAGATGTAATTGTCAACTGCTTTGTCTAATTCCTCGCTGATGATTTTGGCATATATCTGCGTTGTACTGATGTCTGTGTGGTCCATTAATTTTGAAACGTGCTCAATTCTCATTCCATTATTTAACGCATTTGTAGCAAAACTGTGTCGCGATAAATGGAACGAAAGTGGAAACGGTAGTTTCAACATTTTACCCATTCGGTTGAGTTGGAAATTTGCAGAATGATTTTCTCTTTGTGAAATGAAATAACGTATTTCTTCACTCTTGTTGTATGATTTTTTATCTGTAATAATTGGGAAAATATAATCATCTGGTTGTGCATCTTCTTTGATGTATTTATTCAAAATATCAATCGCCACTTTACCAATTTTGAACTGGTGTAATCTTCCTGTTTTGCGAATTACTTTTTTAATTCGTTGCTCTTCGCTATTGTAATTGGTGTATTGCAGCTCGATAACATCGCTAAATCTTAATCCTCCAGCATAAATTGAGAATAGGAATAAATCTCTCCATAAATCCGCTTTCTTTCCTTCTTTGAGGTCTAAATTGGTTAGTTTTTCGATTTGGTCTTTGTTTAGGAATACTCTTTTCTCGGTATCTTTTTTTAATGTCAGTTTGTTGAATGGATACATATATTCTGGAATGATATCTTCTTTGATGGCTTCCTTGAACATTATTGCCAAGATCATTATGGAATAGCGTTGTGTTGTTGCTCCGTTTTTTGAAACATTTCCCATATGAGCCATATAGTCCTTTAAAACCGAAACGGTAATATCATCAAAATAAACATCATTAGTTCCAACATATTTTTCAAATTTCTTAGTGTAGAGCATATAATTTTTATAGGTTCCAAACGAAAC
>CAISUR010000046.1 GCA_903888655.1 uncultured Bacteroidota bacterium
AAAACTAATTAAACAAATCAGTCCGCAAAGCCAAGGTTGGGACGGTACCTACAACGGAAACCTTATGCCTTCAACCGATTACTGGTTTACTGTTGACTATAGCGAACAACAAGCATTAAAACAATTTAAAGCACATTTCTCGCTTAAAAGGTAATAAACAAAAAAAGATTCCACTTGGAATCTTTTTAGTTATATAGAATTTATACAAATGCAAGATTAAAAAAATAGTGTATTTGAAATTACAACCAAGACCATCAAATTAAAAATGAATCAATCTACAGTAAAAAAATCATTATTAACCAATGCTTTTAAATGGCTTGTACTTTGTTTAGTGGTAGGATTACTTTCAGGTGTGGTATCGGCACTGTTTTTGGTTTCGTTACAATGGGTTACTACGTATCGTGAAACACATTTATGGTTGCTCTGGTTCTTGCCAATTGGCGGTTTGCTGATTGGCTTATCTTACCATTACTTTGGAAAAGAAGTAGTAAAAGGCAATAATCTAATTTTGGAAGAATACGAACATCCTAAAGATATTATTCCCTTTAAAATGGCGCCTTTGGTCTTAATAGGCACCTTATTAACGCATTTTTTTGGAGGTTCTGCTGGACGTGAAGGTACAGCAGTGCAAATGGGAAGCGCCATTGCCGATCAATTCTCAAAAATATTTTCATTAACCAAATATGAAAGAAGAACACTCCTGATAATTGGGATAAGTGCCGGTTTTGCTTCAGTATTCGGTACACCTGTTGCAGGAGCTTTGTTTGCAATAGAAGTTTTATTCTTTAGCAAAGTTAATTATCGTAGTTTGATACCATCATTCGTAACAGCGTTTATTGCATATTACACTGTTGAACTCTTACACGTACAACATACTCATTATACAATATCCTACATTCCTAAAATAAATTTAGTAAACTTGGCTTGGACTTTACCCATAGGCATCCTTTGTGGATTGACAGCAATGTTATTTTCTAAAACAACGCATTTTTTTGAAAGGTTGTTTTCTAAAAACATTAGCTTCCCTCCTCTTCGCCCTTTACTTGGTGGAGTCATATTGTCCATAGCTTTTTATACGGCGAGCGCTACAAAATTCTCTGGAATAGGTGTTTCCACAATTGTAGATGCTTTTCAACATCCAAGTGGTCACTTTGACTTTTTATGGAAATTGCTCTTTACTTGTTTTACGTTAGGAGCAGGATTTAAAGGAGGTGAAGTAACACCTTTATTTTTTATTGGAGCTACTTTGGGAAGCGCACTTTCTGGGATTATTCCACTGCCAATGGCGCTATTAGCCGGAATGGGATTTGTTGCCGTTTTCGCGGGTGCCACCCACACACCAATTGCATGCACTGCAATGGGAATGGAACTTTTTGGGTTTGATTGTGGTCTTTATATTGGCCTCTCTTGTTTGATTGCTTATTTCTGCTCAGGTTCTATGGGGATTTATAGCTCCCAAATAGTAAGAGGCCCAAAACACTATTTGTATCAAAAACTACTTCGTGCAAATTTTGAAAATTTATAGATTTAAAATGTTGTAATATTGCTAAAATGGTTTCCATTTAGTTAAAAAAATGTAATTTCGCACCCATGAACGAAAAAGACATTCAAGGCATTATTGAATTATTAGCATCTCCAAAAAAAATTGCTATTATTCCGCATCGCAGTCCCGATGGTGATGCTATGGGTTCTACCCTAGGTTTGTATCATTTTCTTTTAAAATTAAATCACCAACCTGTAGTCATTGCTCCAAATGATTTTCCTAACTTTTTAGCGTGGTTGCCCGCTTCAGAAACAGTTTTAGTCTATGAAAACGACCATACCAACTGCACAAAAGTTTTGCAAGAAACTGAACTGGTATTTACATTAGATTTCAATGCGTTGCATCGCACAGGTGAAATGGAACAAGTGTTAAACAAACTTACCGTGCCGATGATAATGATTGATCATCACCAGTCGCCTGACACTTATGCCACATTTACTTATTCAGATACAGCTTTTGGTTCGACTTGTGAAATGATTTATAACTTTATTGGTTTTTTAAACAAGAAATCTTTGCTCGACAAAACTATTGCTACCTGTCTTTATACGGGAATCATGACCGATTCAGGGCAATTTCGTTTCCCAAAAACCACAGGAACAACACATAGAATTGTTGCCGAGTTTATTGATTTGGGTGTGAACAACTCCGAGATTCCTACTTTGATTTTTGATAACAATTCCTATGATAGATTACAATTATTGGGAAGGGCTTTGCAAAACATGAAAGTACTTTTTGATAAAAAAACTTCATATATTAAGCTTTCGCAAAATGAATTAGACGAATTCCATTATATAAAAGGCGACACAGAAGGTATTGTAAATTATGGTTTAACAATAAAAGGTATTATTTTTGCAGCGATTTTTATTGAACACCGTGATGAAAATATTATTAAAATATCATTTCGTTCGCAAGGAGATTTTGATGTAAATGAATTTGCTAGACAATATTTTAGTGGAGGAGGTCATATCAATGCCGCTGGAGGAAAATCGTATGATTCTTTGGATAA
>CAISUR010000047.1 GCA_903888655.1 uncultured Bacteroidota bacterium
GAAGATAATTTTGCTCATGACAGCTTGCCTAGTGTAGCATTGCAACCTGAATACAGTTTCACCAACCTATCTCAATTTCAACATCCTGAAATGTTAAATTGCGTGGAAAGGTTATTAGATAATCACATCAAGGAGGGTCGTGGTAATAATCCATGTATACGAACCTTTGAAACTATTTGGACATATCAAGATTTATTTGAAAAAGCCAATCAAATTGCTCATGTTTTAATAGATGATTTGGGTTTAATATCCGGTAGCCGTGTATTGATTCGCTCGGCAAACAATCCTATGATGGTTGCCTGTTGGTTTGCCATATTAAAAGCAGGAGGAATTGTAGTAGCCACTATGCCATTACTGCGATCTAAAGAATTAACTACTATAATAGATTGTGCTGAGATTTCTCATTGCTTTTGCGATAAGGAATTAGAAGAGGAATTACATTTGGTAAAATCCGATTTTCTAAAACAAACTTGCTTCTATCGTAATTCCCAATTGGAAGAATTAATGCAATCCAAACCTAAAACCTTTAGCAATTATCATAGTAAATCCGAAAGTGTAGCTTTGATTGGTTTTACTTCAGGAACTACTGGATTGCCTAAAATGACCTCGCATTATCATAAAGATATTTTGAACATTTGCGAATGTTTTCCGCCATATTCATTACAACCAACTGAAAAAGATATTTTTACAGGAAGTCCACCACTCGGATTTACTTTTGGTTTAGGCGGATTGGTTTTATTTCCAATGTATTTTGGAGCTTCCACTTTCTTAATCGAAAAACCAAGTCCCGATTTGCTATTAAAAGCAATTGAGGAATTTAAGATTACAATATGCTTTACAGCTCCTACAGCATGGCGCATTATCACTACGAAAGTAAAAGATTTTGACATTTCTAGCTTACGCAAATGTGTCTCTGCCGGAGAAACTTTACCGCTAAAGGTTTGGCAAGATTGGTTCGATGCGACTGGCTTAAAAATTATTGATGGAATCGGATCTACTGAAATACTCCATATTTTCATATCCTCTGACGAAGAAAACATGAAACCCGGAGCTACTGGTATTCCTGTAACAGGTTATGAAGCAAAAATCGTAGACAGTGACGGAAATGAATTGCCAACTAACACAGCGGGTCGATTAGCAGTTAGAGGAATTACGGGTTGTAAATACCTTAATCGCGAAGAAAAACAACGCGAATATGTTGAAAACGGTTGGAATATTACTGGTGATATTTTTCGCAAAGACGAAGAAAGTTACCTTTGGTTTGTCGCTCGTGGTGATGATATGATCATTTCTTCGGGATATAACATTGGTGCTATTGAAGTAGAAAGCGTACTTTTAACCCACGAAGATATAGTAGAATGTGCAGTAGTAGGTGTGCCAGATGAAGAACGAGGCATGTTGGTTTGTGCGCATATTGTTCTTAAAGAACGACATAAAGCAACTGAAGCAATGAAGAATCGTATTCAACATTGGTTCAAGGAAGTAGCTGCTCCATATAAATATCCAAGAGTGATTCATTTTACCGAGGCATTACCTAAAACAGAAACTGGAAAAATACAACGATTTAAATTGAAACAATGAGAAAAGCATTTTTAGTATTCAGCATTACTATCTTGTCCATAACAGCAATTTTGTGTTATGTGAATTGGAAATTTAGTTTTTTGCTTTTCATCTTTATCCCTTTAATACTTATGGGATTGTATGATATGTACCAATCCCAACATACCATCAGAAGAAATTTTCCTTTATTGGGAAGAATGCGTTATTTATTAGAAGCCATTGGTCCAGAGATGCGTCAGTATTTTATTGAAACAGATACAGAAGGAAAGCCATTCAATCGATTACAAAGAAGTCTAGTTTATGAACGAAGTAAAAAAGCCATCGACTCACAACCTTTCGGAACACAATTAAATGTTTATGATGAGGGCTACGAATGGATTAATCACAGTATACGAGCAGTTTCTTTTTCTGAAATTAATGAAAATCCTAGAGTAACTATTGGTTCTTCTCAATGTGAGAAACCTTATGATGCAAGTTTATTTAATATAAGCGCTATGAGTTATGGTGCTTTAAGTAAAAATGCCATTCTCGCTTTAAATAGTGGCGCTAAGCAAGGTGGATTTTATCACAATACCGGAGAAGGCGGATTATCACCTTACCATCTTCAAAACGGAGGCGATGTAGTTTGGAATATTGGTACTGGTTATTTCAGTTGCAGAACGGATGATGGAAAATTTTCATTTGAAGAATATGCCAAAAGAGCTAGTTTGGATAA
>CAISUR010000048.1 GCA_903888655.1 uncultured Bacteroidota bacterium
CATACTGTGTTTTTCCAATAAAACCGTCTGCACCATTTTCCCTCGCCTCTTCTTCATTTTCAGTCTTATCAAGATTACTAAATATAATAACCTTTAAATTAGAATCATATTTGCCACTTTTTTTCAATTCTTTAACCGGACCAAAAGGAGAAAAAATTACTTACGATAAAGTAGAAACTTGTTGTCCGTTTCCAACCAAAAGAAATGTTATGGGAGTCGGCACATTAGATATCTATAATGTACTAATAGAAGGAAGTAATAAACCTATGGTGCTCTATATCAATATTTATGAGAAAAGTACAATCTTATGTCCTAAAGGATTTTCAATTAAAAAATTAAACTAATTTTTTAAATCATGTTATTACAATAGCAAAAAATCTGCTTCAATTATGAAACAGATTCTTAAACAAAACCAAATGCTCTAAAATAAACTATAATTTTCCTTCTTTGATTTCTTCTACAATTTCAGGGTTGAGTAATGTTGAGATATCACCAAAGTTAGAGAAATCACCTTCGGCAATCTTACGTAAAATTCGACGCATGATTTTACCCGAACGCGTTTTAGGTAAACCACTCACAAACTGTATTTTATCCAATTTGGCAATGGGTCCAATTTGATCTGAAATGAGTTGATTAATCTCTTTGGCTAAATTCTCTTGATTACGAGATTCACCTACTTCTTTCAAGATTACAAATCCGTATAACGCATTTCCTTTAATATCGTGAGGGAATCCAACAATAGCACTTTCGGCAACAGCAGGGTGCTCGTTGATGGCATCTTCTATGGGAGCGGTTCCTAAATTATGTCCAGAAACAATAATCACATCATCTACCCTTCCAGTAATCCTGTAATAGCCCACTTCATCACGCAACGCGCCATCACCCGTAAAATATTTTCCAGGAAATGCCGAGAAATAGGTTTCTCTATACCGTTGGTGATCGCCCCAAATGGTTCTTGCCATTGATGGCCATGGGAATTTAATACACAAACTTCCCGTCACTTGATTACCCTCAATTTCATTGCGCAATTCATCCATTAAAACGGGTTGAATTCCGGGTAATGGTAACGAGGCATAGGTTGGTTTGGTTGGGGTTACAAAAGGAATTGGAGAAATCATAATGCCACCTGTTTCGGTTTGCCACCAGGTATCAACTAACGGGCAACGCTTCCCTCCTACGTGGTCATTGTACCAGTGCCAAGCTTCTTCATTGATAGGCTCACCTACCGATCCAATAACTTTTAACGAGCTCAAAGGGAAACGCTGTACATAATCTAAACTTTCTTTAGCCAAAGCACGAATAGCAGTTGGAGCGGTATAGAATTGATTGACTTTATGTTTTTCTATGACTTCCCAAAAACGACTGAAATCGGGATATGAAGGCACACCTTCAAAAATTACTGTAGTAGCACCATTCAATAGAGGTCCGTATAATATGTACGAATGTCCTGTAATCCAACCAATATCAGCTGTACACCAATACACGTCATTTTCTTCATAATTGAATATATTTTTAAAAGTATAGGCCGTATACACCATATAACCTGCTGTAGTATGTACCATTCCTTTTGGTTTTCCGGTGGAACCCGAAGTGTAAAGAATGAATAATGGGTCTTCGGCATCCATAATTTCGGCAACGCAATTTGGAATGGAAGCATCCATTAAAGGTTGTAGCCATTGGTCACGCCCCTCTTTCATGTTTACTTGAGTGTTAGTTCTTTTTACTACCAATACTTTTTCTACACAAGGTGATTTTTCTAGCGCTTCATCTACAATTCCTTTTAAATCGATAGCTTTATTTCCTCTATAACTCCCATCAGAAGTAATCACCATTTTACAATCGCAATCATTAATACGAGCTGAAACAGCAGAAGATGAAAACCCTGCAAAAACGACCGAGTGAATCGCTCCAATTCGGGCACAAGCTAAAACTGACACTGCCAATTCAGGAATCATAGGAAGATAAATACAAACGCGGTCTCCTTTTTTAACCCCTTGTTCACGCAACACATTGGCCATTCGAGAAACTCTGGCATATAACTCATTATAGGAGATATGTTGCGCTTCTTCTTTTGGGTCATTCGGTTCAAAAATAATAGCCGTTTTGTCCCCTTTTTTAGCTAAATGACGGTCAATACAATTTTTTGTAATATTTACTTTGGCATCTACAAACCACTTAAATTGGGCTTCTTGCATATCAAATTCTAATACTTTTTCCCATTTTTGGTACCAAGTAAAGTTTTCATCAGCTATTCGATCCCAAAATTTTCTGGGCTCACGAACCGATTTTTTATACATTTTAAAGTAATGCTCTAAATTGTCTATTTTATAGTAACTCATTTTCTTAAGTAATTAGTAATTAGTGACTAGTAATTAGTCTTTTGGTTTTGTAAATATAAGTATTCTATTATTTTGAAAAAGATTTTTCTTGCTAAATAGGTATAGATGAATGAATTTTTGATTTTAACATTTCTAGATTGTCGGATTTATTGTATATCAATTATCTAAACGAACCAATTTTTGCTTTTTCAAACTCTTCTTTAATTTCATCAATAATCGCTTCATCGTCAATAGTTGATGGGATTTGGAAATTTTCTCCATCGGCAATGCTTCGCAATAATTTTCTAAGGATTTTTCCTGAACGTGTTTTAGGCAAACGTTCTACAATAACTACATCACGTAATGAAGCAACAGCTCCGATTTGCTCTCGAACCAAATGCACTACTTCGTGTTGTAATTGGAAATGTTCTATATGTTCTCCAGATTTGTTTACCACCAAGGCTAACGGAACTTGTCCTTTTAAATCGTCATTTATACCAATTACAGCACATTCGGCTACTGAATGATGGGATGAAACTATTTCTTCCATTTCGGCAGTGGACAAGCGATGCCCTGCCACATTGATAACATCATCTACACGACCTGTAATGAAAATATAATTATCAGTATCTTTAAATCCGCCATCACCTGAGAAATAATAACCCGGAAATTTATTCAAATACCCCGATTTAAAACGTTCGTTATCGTTCCATAAATCCAACATAGTTCCGGGTGGTAATGGTAATTTGATTACCACATAACCTTCTTCATTCGGGCCTAATTCGGTACCATTTTCTCCCAATATTTTGATATCATAACCTGCAACCGATTTTCCAGCAGAACCTGGTTTTACTGGCAAATACTCCACTCCCATCATATCTGCAATCATGGGCCAACCCGATTCGGTTTGCCACCAATGGTCAATTGCTGGTACTGGAATATGAGCATTATACCATTCTAAAGTAGCCACATCACAACGTTCACCGGCTAAGAATTGCGTTCTCAAGCATGATAAATCGTATTGCTTAATGAATTCGCCATTGGGATCTTCTTTCTTAATGGCGCGAATGGCTGTTGGAGCTGTAAACATCGTACTTACTCTATGTTCGTCAATTACTCTCCAAAACGTACTTGCATCTGGAGTTTTAATGGGTTTTCCTTCAAATATAATGGTAGCATTTCTGTTGATGAGTGGGCCATATACAATAAAACTGTGTCCCACTACCCAACCCACATCGGATGCCGCCCAAAAAACCTCATCTTGTTGGACGCCATAGATGTATTGCATTGAAAATTTAAGTGCTGTAGCATAACCTCCTGTATCTCTTACGATTCCTTTTGGTTTTCCGGTAGTTCCCGAAGTGTACAAAACATACAAAGGATGTGTTGCATTAACCGACACACATGGCGCTTCTTCCGAACCATAAACTAAGGCATCATAATCGACATCGTATTTTTTAAATGGAATTCTGGCTCCTAATTTTCTATTAAAAATAATGACTTTCTTTGGTTTGTGATTGGCTAATGCAATCGCTTCATCGACCAAAGGTTTGTAGGCAATTAATCGATCAATTTCTATTCCAGAAGACGCTGTAATAATGGCTCTAGGTTTGCAATCGTCTATTCGAATGGCTAATTCATGCGGGGCAAATCCGCCAAAAACCACGGAATGCGTGACTCCTATTCGGGCACAAGCCAACATGGCAAAAGCCGCCTGCGGTATCATCGGCATGTAAATAACGGCTGTATCGCTTTTTTTCAATCCAAGTGCCAATAAACCGCCAGCCAATTTAGCAACTTCGGTTTTGACTTCGTTAAAACTGTAACGTTTTACTGTTTGCGTAACAGGAGAATCATAAATGATGGCTGTTTGTTCACCATAACCGTCTTCAATATGTTTATCCAATGCTAAATAACAAATATTTAATTCACCATCTTCATACCAAAGCGGGTACTCATTTTTATCTTTTGAAAGTATTATTGAAGGTTTGTGATACCACTCAATTTGGTCGGCTTGCTCCTTCCAAAATGCTTCTGGAAAGTGTATACTTTTAGCGTAAAATTCTTCGTAATTCATTAATAATGTATCGTTTGTGGTGGTATTAAATAGTGAAGTAAATGTACTTAATTTAATAATACATACAGAAATTTTCTTGCTAAATAGGTATATACGAAATCGATTTCGTATAAAAACAAAAAAAGACCGAATAGCTATATTCAGTCATTTTATTTTTATCTTATAATTATTGATTAGGATAACAATTCAAACACTTGGTCTACTACTTTTTTAATTGAGAATGGTTTGGTTAAATAGGCATCTGCTCCTAGAGTCAAACCTTTTTCGATATCACTTTCTTTATTTTTAGCCGAAAGAAAAATGACTTTGGTGTGTTTTAAATTATCGTCTTTCTTGATTTGTTCTAATGTGGCATAGCCGTCCACCATCGGCATCATAACATCCAGAATGATTACGTCTGGGAAACTGGTTTTTACAATATCTAAAGCTTCTTGCCCATCACGAGCGATAAAGACTTCATAATTATTCTTTTTAAAAGTATATTCCAACGCCATTACAATGTTGGGTTCATCGTCAACAATTAAAATCTTCTTCATATTAACTATTTTCTACATTTTTATTCTTTGGCAAAGTAAATAAAATACGCGCACCTTTCATACTCGATTCTGCCCAAATTTTTCCTTTGTGGTGTTCAATGATTTGTTTACAAATGGCTAATCCCAATCCGCTTCCCACAGGTTTTTTTATGTTTTGATTGGTTGATTGATAAAATTTCTCAAATATTGCTTCAAAATCGTTCGGATTTATGCCTTTACCATTGTCTTGAACGGAAGTGTATATGTAATCGTCTTTTGATTGTATTTGAATGGAAATTAATCCATCATCATCGGGGCAAAATTTTATAGCGTTAGAAATTAAATTCGTAACAACTTGAATAATTCGATCTTCATCATAATAAGCGGTTACTTTTTCTTGGCTTTCAATATGTACTGCAATTTTTTTATTTCGGATTAAATGTTGCAACGGTTCAATAGATTTTTCTATGGTTGCTACTAAATTGTGCTTATCGGGATGAATGGTTTGTTTGCCTGTTTCAAATTTTTCTAAATCCAAAATCTTATCAATTAATCGATTCAATCGATCTGATTCGGAGATGATGTTTTGTAAAAATTGTTTTTTCAAATCCTCCGGAATTTCATCATCATCATGCAAAATCTCACTGGCTGCTCTAATAGCGGTAATTGGCGTGCGAAGTTCGTGTGTCACCGTATCTAAAAACTCATCTTTCTGTTTGTCTTTTACCATTAACGATTGGTTAGCGTTTTGCAATTTGGCTGTAATTTCTTTTAATTCATTGGAAGTTTCGGTTAGTTTTTTATTGATGATGATGTTTTCTTTCGATTCTTCTAAAATCTTTAAAACCTCGGGCAACGTAATTTTCTCTTCTTTAACGACACTAGCAATTAAAATTCGTGCCGAAGCCGTTCCTATATGTCCCGTTAACAAGTTTTCAGAAAATTTAATCAATCGAGCATCGGCCAATTCCTGATTTTTATCGACATTGTATTTTACATTAAAAATATTCATAGCGCGTTTAGTGCGATCTTCGCCTAAAAAACGAATCAACACCTTTTCAATATCGTTTCTATAGGCCGTTCCTTTCCAAATAAAAGCATTCTCGTGATTGGTGATGTATTTATTAATATCTACAAACATTTCGGCATAATTGCGTTCGCGGTAATTTCCTTTAAAACTGACCGATACTGCAAAATAGACAATGGTATTGAACAATAAACTCCAAAATAACGCATGCGGAATGGGTTGCAAGTAATCCAATCCGAACAATTGAAAGGGTTTTAAAAGCGAATATCCCATAAAACCTTCTGATATGAAGGAGTTATTGCTAGTACTTAAGCCAATACTGTAGGGAATTAAGAGCGTGTAAATGCAAATTATGAATCCGATAAGAATTCCGTATACCGCTCCCAATCGAGAACCACGTCGCCAAAATAAAGCTCCAAAAAAAGCCGGAGCCAATTGCGAAATAATGACAAAAGCAACCAATCCAATGGAAACCAAATTATAATCTAAACCAAAAAAACGATACATGAAATACGATAGAATAATTAATGAAAAGATACTAATTCGTCTCGTGTTTAAGATTTTTCTACTACTTATAGTTTGCTCATTTCCTTTTAACTTTCCGATTAAGTTGTAGGGAATTAAAATGTTGTTGGTTACCATCGTTGATAAGCCAATAGAAGAAACGACTATCATCGAGATGGCGGCCGAAAAACCTCCTAAAAATACGATAACCGTGAGCGTTTTGTTGTTAAAGAATTGCGGAATTAACAACGAATATTCATCGGAATTTACCGATTGACCATCAAATAAAATATTGCCACCCCAAGCAATGGGATACACAAATAAATTGAAGATTAACAAATACAACGGAAACAACCAAACTGCTGTGTTGATGTGATTCTCTCGATTGTTTTCAATTACCGAAACTTGAAACTGCCGTGGCAATAAGAATATGGCAAACATCGATAAAATACACAATAAAAACCAGTTGATGGCTTGCGGCAAACCTCCAATCGTGTTTTTTTCTTTAAAATGTTCTAACAAAGAAGCCTTTTGGTAAATATCATCAAAGCCATTAAAAACAAAGAACGTTACGTAAACCCCAATGATCACAAAGAACACCAATTTTAAAACGCTTTCCATGGCTACGGCAGTAACAATTCCTTTACGTTTTTCAGAAGCATCTACATATCGTGTTCCGTAATACGATGCAAATAAAGCTAAAGCTATGGCGACATAGGTTGTGGTATCGTTAAATAAAAGCGAACTGATTTTAGTTTGGGTTACAATATGAAAGGTTTCAGCAATGGCTTTAAGTTGCAAAGCAATGTAGGGAATAATTCCTGTGAGACAGATAATAGTAACTATAGCTCCTAAAAAACGACTGTTTCCGTAACGCAACGAAATAAAATCGGCAATACTAGATATTTTATTGACTCTTGAAATGCGAATGATTTTCTTTAAAATCATAATCCAAGCCGGAGCAATGATTATGGGGCCGAGATAAATTGGCAAGTAACTTAACCCACTGTTGGCGGCTACTCCGATACTTCCATAATACGTCCAAGCCGTGCAATAAACGGCTAGCGATAAAGTATAGATATACGGATTATTGGTCCATTTGCTGTTTCCTTTTTTCTCTGCCCAATGGGCGATGTAAAAAAGAACGGCCAAATAGATGGAAAGAATCACTAAAAGTGCTATACTATTCATTGTATCGTTTTACAATTAAAAAAGAAGTTAGAATTGAAAATAGCCAAAGCGAAAAAATATAAATGTAAATTACTGGAAATCCGAGTAAATTCTGAGCTGAATCAAACAACAAAGCTATAGGAAGATTCAACCCTACAAGCAAAATCATCGATACAATTATGAATTTTTGTTGGTGTCTTTTTTTCATTTTTTAATCCCTAAATTAAACAAATGGCACTACTTATTATTGAAACTTTATTTCACGAATTTACACAAACTTTTCAAACTACAAACCTGAAACTTGATACTTGAAAGCTTAAACCTTTATAAATAACCAAAAGCCCTCATTAAAAATAAGAGCTTTCAAGTTAACTAAACATCAAAATACTAATCTTCGTATTCATTGGTCATGGCATACCATCCAAAAATGGTTAAACCTGTTACCACTAGCGGAAGTAAGACAAAGAAAATAATGATTCCAAAAACCAAATCATCTTGTTTTCCTGAGGTTAATTTACTGCCAAAAATGCCGATACAATAGTAGGCAACGACAGCCGCTAATGCAATCCAAACTATTCCAATATATTTTTTTATTGCGTTCATCATAATTTCTATATTTTAGTCGTGAAGTGTATTATTTTTTTTGTTGATGTAAATCATTCCAATTACAAAACAAATGGCTGCAATGATAATTGGATACCATAATCCTTCCAAATAAAACTCAGGATTTAATGGTTTTGGACCGGTTCCTTTGGCCGTGGTAACCAAATAAGTTGAAATAGCCGGCAGCAATCCACCAAAGATACCATTTCCAACGTGATAGGGCAATGACATTGAAGTATATCTAATTTTCACCGGGAACATTTCTACTAAGAAAGCAGCAATTGGTCCGTAAACCATTGTTACAAAAACAACTTGAATAAAGATTAGGAAAATCAAATACCATCTAACATCGTCAGTGATATTTTTTACTACTGCAACATTTGGCTTCGTACTAAATCCATTAATATGTGATTTATCTTTAGCTTCACCACTTGCAAAAGTCTTAAGTGCTAAGGTTTGTAGTGTATCTACTTTTAATGGTTTTTCATCTTTTGCCAAATCGTTTTTCACTTTAACCACATGATTTACAACCGCACCCGATTTATCTTTAAATTCATATTTTATCCAAGTTTCATTTTTTCCAGCTGCTTTAGCATCATAAGCTAATTCTTTAGCTAAATATAGAGTATCGGTTTTGGTATAATGGAATTTTGCACCGTTAGAATACAATGAATCGGTTTTAAAATCGACAAATATTTTAGTGTTTTTAACGGTTGGATCTTTTTTATCAGCTTCTTTTTTTACCGTGGCAACATACGATCCAATAGCTTTACAACTGTCTTTTACAATTGTGATGTTGTTTTTAGCCATTTCTTTAGCATCGGTTAAATGATACATCTGACGGTAAATTGGACGATATAAGAAAATAGCCAATAACATTCCTGTCATCATAATGGTTTTTCTACCTATTTTATCACTCAACCAACCGAACAAAACAAAGAAAGGAGTTCCAAACAACAAGGCAATTCCCAATAGCATATCTACTTGAGATGAGTCGATACTTTGAACTGTTTTCATGAAACTCATAGCATAGAATTGACCTGTATACCAAACCACTCCTTGACCCATAGTAGCACCAAACAAAGCTAGCAAAACAAATTTCAAATTCAACTTTTTACCAAAACTCTCTTTTAATGGGTTCACACTGGTTTTGCCTTCAGCTTTAGCTTTGGCAAAAACAGGCGATTCGTCCATATTTTTACGAATTAAATACGAAACAAATACCATGATGATAGAAACCCAAAATGGCACTCTCCATCCCCAGGCATCAAACTCTTCTTTAGACA
>CAISUR010000049.1 GCA_903888655.1 uncultured Bacteroidota bacterium
AAGAAAAAAATTATAAAAAAACGTCTCTAGTTGTCAGACGGCTTCGTCTTATTGAAATAATTGGTATATTAATAATTAAATTTCTTAAAAATAATTCTACTGTAATCAATGAGTAAAAAGCTGGAATTAAGTCAATGTTACTAATTGATTGTGATTTAATACAGTAAACCTAAAAATAATAAAAAAACATAAAACATGATCAATTTATAATATATCTATTTAAATAAAAAAACTGCCCGAAAGCAGTTTTTAACATTAACCAATATAAAAGTAAACCAAAACTTTTAGAAATTATTTGTTTCCAAGACCACCATATTACCCGGGTATTGAACGCCAGCATCATCTTCGGCTGTAATAAAAAGTTTTCGAGGTTTTGACGAAGAAACCGTTTCAAATTTTATTTTTAGTTTAGAGGTGCCGACAATTTGACCCAGGTTAATTGGTGTATCGGTATCTGTTGGAACCATCCATACTACATAAGTTTGTTTTGGTGGTTGCAATCTTCCAGGTTCTGCTAAATAGGACAATTCCATTTGGATATCAAAGTTGTTATTCTTGTCTTTTTTAAATGCCACTTCTCCCCTAGCGGCTGGTACTACTGACGAGGTAAGAAATGTAATTTTTTTAGCACAGGAAACAATGGAAAGCAATAACAGAATTAGTGAAACAATGAGTGCTATATTCTTCAAATCGATTGTAAATTTTAAAGTTCTCATGATTTTTATTTTTTCATATTACGCTCTGCCATATTTGAAATAGATTTCCCTAAATCATCAACGTCTTTGTTGAAATCTATTTTAAACAACTCCCATTTTTGTTCAGGTCCTTGTTTGTAATCTTCAATTTTATGTTTTAACTCGGCATTTTTCATTTCTAACTTGTCAAGTTGCTTTACATAAAGCTCTTGAGTCGATTTATCTTTAGAAGTATTTTTTGCTTTTAATTCTGCGATTTTCCTTTCATTCTCTATAAGTTTATTTTCAATACTTTCTTTATATTTATTGAAGTCACCAATTGAGTCTAATTTGGATTTTGCTAAATCTTCCTTGGCATCAACCACTTCGTCCTTAGCATCATTAAGTTTTTCTTCTTTTTGCTTAGGAGAATTGTTGCAGCTTATATAGACCATACCTACTACAGCAGCAAGTACAAGAAATTTAAAAATAGAAGTTTTCATCTTATTTTTGTTTGATTTCATGATCAGCATTCATGTGAAGTAAGGCATTAGCTTTTTCTTTTAAAGTTGCTGTGACACTTTCCATCTTTCCCTCTACCAAACCTTCCAGTTCTGCCGCTTTATTTTTTAACAGTTTTGCCTCTTTGTTGACACTTTTTCTAAAATCTCTAGCTTCTTTGCTCATTTTCTTTTTTAAATCTGTAGCCATTTTTTCGGCATTACCTGCAATTTTACTTCTTGTTTTTGTTCCTTTTCTAGGCGCGAATAAAACGCCTAATGTGGCTCCTGCTAATGCTCCTAAAACTAAAGATCCTACAATTTTTCCTGTGTTTTTTGCTGAATTGTCCATTGTTGTATTTATTTAAATATTAATTATTAAAAACGATATCCTACAGTGGCTTGGTACCACATATTTTTATATCGTGGTGTGGTTGAAGTACCGTCGCCATTATTGTTATTTACATCCCAACCAGCACGTAACCCTATTACTAAATGATCTACGTTCAAATCGACACCACCCGTTAAACAAAATGTGTTTTTTCGATAATTATCATTGGTGTAGGTTTGCACCTGATCTGCCGAAATAGAACCTCCTGTAAAGTCGTCTTTTTGTTTCAGCAAGTACGAAAATTGAGGTCCGAATAGTATCGATACACTTTCAATAGGTTTGAAAGCTACTAATATTGGAATGTCAAGATAATCGGTTGTTCTAGTCATACTATATGAACTTCCTAAAAAAGATCCAGTTGATTTATATCCTCTTTGAGAAAATAAAACTTCGGGTTGAATTCCGAAATAAGTTCCAATAGGAATAGAAACAAATCCACCTCCTGCTAAACCAAACTTGGCATCGGCTACAAAATCCTGCCCTTGTGAATCATAAACATTAGAATAATTAGTTCCAATTTTTAATCCGAAAAATAATTTGTCTCGATTGCTTGAGGTGGTCATTGCAGAAGGCTCTGATTGTGCGTAAGAACTCGTAACCGTTAGGGTTACCATTGCTATCGTTTTTTTCTCTGCTAAATTCGGTGAGTTGTGTGATACTTAAAAAAGCACCTAAAGTAGCAGGAGTATAAAATCCTAACGTACGAATACGTTCGGCAACTTTATCAATAAA
>CAISUR010000050.1 GCA_903888655.1 uncultured Bacteroidota bacterium
CGGCTTTAACAGCTTTTTCTTCCTCTTCTCTAAAGATCGCAGTATGTGAAGCCACTACTCTTTTGAATTCTTTATTGAATTCGATAACTTTGAATTCAGCTGATTCACCTTTTTTCAATTTTTTACCATCTTCTTTTTCTAAATGACGTGTTGGAATGAACGCAACCACATCATCACCGAAGTCAACTGTAGCACCTTTGTCAACAATCTCTGCTATAACGCCTGTGTGAATAGTACCAACAGCGAAAGCATCTTCATGTTTGTCCCAAGGATTAGCGGTAGTTTGTTTGTGACCTAAAGATAATTTACGGCCATCAACATCTAATTCTAACACTACTACATCTAATTTATCACCAACGTTAACAAATTCTGATGGATGTTTGATTTTTTTAGTCCAAGATAAGTCAGAAATATAAACTAAACCGTCAATTCCTTCTTCTAACTCAACGAAAATTCCGAAGTTAGTAAAGTTTCTAACGATACCTGTATGTTTCGAACCTACTGGGTATTTAGCTGTTATATCTGTCCATGGATCTTGAGTCATTTGTTTGATACCTAAAGACATTTTTCTTTCGTCTCTGTCTAAAGTTAAAATAACTGCTTCTACAATATCTCCAACTTTAACGAAATCTTGAGCACTTCTTAAATGAGTAGACCAAGACATTTCAGATACGTGAATTAATCCTTCAACACCTTCTGCAACTTCAATGAAAGCACCGTAATCAGCTATAACTACAACTTTACCTTTCACTTTGTCACCAACTTTTAAGTCCGCACCAAGTGCATCCCAAGGGTGAGCATTTAATTGTTTTAAACCTAATTGAATTCTTGTTTTCTCATCATCGAAATCAAGAATAACTACGTTTAATTTTTGATCTAATTCAAGAACTTCACTAGGGTGATTGATTCTTGACCAAGAAAGGTCAGTAATATGGATTAATCCATCAACACCACCTAAGTCAATAAACACACCATAAGAAGTAATGTTTTTCACAATACCTTCTAATACTTGCCCTTTTTCTAATTGACCAATAATTTCTTTTTTCTGAACTTCAATATCTGCCTCGATAAGTGCTTTATGAGAAACTACAACATTTTTGAATTCGTGGTTGATTTTTACCACTTTGAATTCCATGTTTTTGTTTACGTATACATCGTAATCACGGATTGGTTTCACATCAATTTGTGAACCTGGTAAGAATGCTTCGATTCCGAAAACGTCTACAATCATACCACCTTTAGTTCTACATTTAACAAAACCAGTAACAATTTCACCTGTTTCATTAGCAGAAATAACTCTATCCCATGATTTAATAGTTCTAGCTTTTCTATGAGATAATACTAATTGACCTGTTTTGTCCTCACGAACGTCAATTAATACTTCTACTTTGTCACCCACTTTTAAGTTTGGGTTGTAACGGAATTCGTTTAATGATATAACACCTTCCGATTTTGCATTAATGTCAACAATAGCGTCTCTGTCAGTGATTCTAACTACTACACCTTCAACTACCTCTTCTTGGTCAGTAGAAATAAAAGTTTTAGTAACTAAATCTTCAAATTCTTGTAAGTTTTTTTGATCTACTGCATCAATTCCTTCTGAGTAATTGTGCCAGTTAAAATCGTTTAAAAACGCTTGTTGTTCTTTGTTTAATTCAGACATGCTGATAAAAAATTTGTATGCTGTGCTTCTTGAGTTAATTATCGAATAGAAAACGGCAGCAGTGTTTTACATAAATAGTTGATACCTAAAGGAAACTCTTATTCGCCAAAAGGTTTGCAAAAGTAATCATAATTTCTTAATTGCAAAACAATTAAATCAACAAAAATTTAAAAATAGTCATAAAAAAACCTTTCGAAATACAATTTTGAAAGGTTTTTTTTGAAGGCATCCTTATTAATGTGTCTTTTCAGTAATCTCGTTTGGATTATGTTTATATTTAAAAACAATTGTAAATAATACGGCTATTACCAATGCGTAACCTGCAAAAGAATACCAAACACTTGACCATTGCACTTTATTATCAATTGTAAAATAAGAAACTGTTCTTCCTGCAAATTCTCCGCCTAAAATAGCTCCTATACCATTTGTCATTAACATAAATAAACCTTGTGCACTAGAACGCATCTTACTATCTGTTTCTTTTTCTACAAATAGTGATCCCGAAATATTAAAGAAATCAAAAGCCATTCCGTAAACTATCATTGATAAAATTAGAAAGATAACTCCAGAGCCCGGATTTCCTATACCAAATAAAGCAAAACGCAATACCCAAGCAATCATGCTAAAAATCATTACTTGTTTAATTCCAAATCTTTTTAAGAAAAAAGGTATTGTTAAAATGAATAAGGTTTCTGAAATTTGTGATAGCGAGATAATAAAAACGGAATGCTCAACACCGAAAGTTCCTTTATAAATAGGATTAGAACCAAAATCTCTTATAAATGTATCGCCAAACATATTAGTTATCTGCAAAGCTGCGCCAAGTAGCATAGCAAAAACAAAAAATATTGCTAACTTTTTCTGTTTAAATAGAACAAAACTATCCAAACCAAACTTACTAGATAATGACTGATTATTGTTTTTATTTTCTGCCGGAACATTGGGCAGTGAAAAACAATATAATCCAGTAATTATCATTGCTACCGCTGCAAAAATGAATTGAAAATTACTTGATTTCCAGTTTGTCAAATCGGTTATCCACATTGCAAACACAAAACCAACAGTTCCCCAAACTCTTATTGGAGTAAATGTTTTTTGAACATCAAAATCATATTTATTTAGTAAAGCGTAACTAACTGAATTATTTAGAGCAATTGTCGGCATATAAAAGCAACTCGTTGCAAAAATAATCCAGTACATTTCGGCTGAATTAGTAGCTTTGGATGCAA
>CAISUR010000051.1 GCA_903888655.1 uncultured Bacteroidota bacterium
CCTTAAAAAAAGGAAGTATTCTGTTTATAGCTGATTTTATAGAGTTTGGTACTGCCGAAAATGTAAAAAAGGTACTCTTGCGATTAGAAAAAAAAGAAGTTTTAATCCGATTAGCACACGGTATTTATCTATATCCCAAAAACGATAAAATCCTTGGAACCCTATTCCCTTCAACAGAAGAAATTGCAGTAGCTATAGCAAAAAGAGATAAAGCAAGAATAATTTCTACAGGTGTACAAGCATTGCAACAGCTTGGTTTATCAACACAAGTACCTATGAATGTAGTCTATTTGACTGATGGAGCACCAAGAAAAATTAAAGTAGGCAAAAGAACCATCACATTTAAAAAAACCACTCCCAAAAACCTGACCATTAAAGATAAAAAACTCAACATTGTAATCCAAGGATTAAAAGAGTTAGGCAAAGACAATGTAGATGAAAATGCTAAACAAAAAATTAAAAAAGTATTGCACCAAATGTCCATTGAAAGCATAAAAGAAGATAGTGTTGCAGCACCAACATGGATTAGAAATACAATCCTTGAATTAATAAATAAAGACTAATATGAACGAGTGGCTTAAACTATCCGAAAAGAGACGACTTGAAATACTAAATCAAGTCAACAATCAAACAGGACTTCCAACCGATGCAATAGAAAAAGATTGGTGGGTAACCATTACGTTAAAAGCAATATTTTCATCAAAATTTGCACAACATTTAGTTTTTAAAGGCGGCACATCACTAAGCAAAGCCTATAACTTAATAGAACGTTTCTCTGAAGATATTGACTTATCAATTGATAGAACGATGTTAGGATTTGAAGGCGAGTTATCAAAAACACAAATTAAAAAACTTCGTAAAGCTTCGGGTAATTTTATAGTAAGTGAATTTAAAGAAGAATTGATTAATCAATTAGAAAAACTTGGTGTAAATATTGATACATACAATTTAATATTTGATGATGAAATAGATGATACCAGTGATCCGCATCGTATAGAATTAGAATACAACTCAATAGTTGAAGCAGGAGAATACATTCCGCAAAGGGTTATCATTGAATTAGGAGCAAGAGCTTTGCTAGAACCAAACGAACAAAAGACAATTCAATCAATAATTGGCAAGATTTATCCGGAACAAGCTTTTACCATTCAACCATTTGAAGTAATTGTAGTAGTGCCAACCAAAACCTTTTTAGAAAAAATAATGTTGCTGCATGAAGAATTTCTAAAGCCAATTGAAAACATAAGACATTACAGAATGTCAAGACATCTTTACGATATTGAAAAACTAATGGACCACGATTATGGAAAAGAAGCAATAAAAAATAAAGAGCTATTCGAAACACTAGTCCAACACAGAAGTAAATACACGCCTATAAGAGGAATTTCGTATGATTTACACACACCACAAACAATAAATTTCATACCACCCACAGAAGTAATAGAACTTTGGAAAAAAGACTACCAAGCCATGCAGGAATTTATGATTCATGGAGAGACATTGGAGTTTGAAAATCTTATATTAAGAATGCAAGAACTAAAAGAAAGATTTTTATAAATACATGGTATTAGCAGCAATTTACATAAAAGAACATAAATATTTATTTAATAATGAGCCACAAGTATTAAACTTTGGAGGCAAATATTTTTACGATTTCGAATATATCACTGATAACGAGATAACTATTTATAGAAAGGAAAACAATAAATTTATAAATGATTTTTACTCTAATGAGATCAGTTTAATTTCAGGAATAGTTGGAGCAAATGGTGTAGGTAAAACAACACTATTAAAAATAATTCATAAAAGTTATCAAGAAGATACACCAGTAATTTTTGTATATGAGAAATTAACTAGTCAAGGGATAGAATATTTTATTGACAACAGGATTGGTATTAGAAATGTAAATGGAAGTTTTATTGAAGAGACAAAACCTACGATAAGCTTTTTTGAAAATATAGAATATAAAAAGTTTGAATATAA
>CAISUR010000052.1 GCA_903888655.1 uncultured Bacteroidota bacterium
CTAACATTCAAATTAACCTCTTTTCCTCCCACAAAATTATTTAAATTTTTAGCCCATTTAAACAATTTCTTTTTTGGAACAAAATTTTCGTTGGTTTGTAAGGCTACAAAAACTTGACTAAATAATTGAAGTTGGTTTGCTCCTTCTATAAAATCCCATTTTATAATCCCTTGTCTTAATGTTCTATCCCAAATCCCAATTTTTGTTATAATTATTTGAGCTCTCCCATCCAAAATATTATATAAGCTTAATAAAAAACCAATTCCAAAAAAACAAAGACAGAACCAAAAACTATTATCTGGTTTACTTTCAGTCATAATAATCCAAGCAGAAGGAATTACAAATATTGAAGATAAAAATAATAATCGCAAAGATTTAATAGGAGATTTATATAGTTTTATTTCTTTCATATATTTTTAAAAAAAATAATCTAATTTAAATAAACAATGTAAGTAATGCCAATACAATAGTTGCCAGCACAATTCCTCGCGCCATTAATTCCTTTTTATAGTGAAGCAAAAGAAAGAATACAGCTATATTTAAAATCGCCCCAAGCGTCATGACCTTCCCCATGAGCCCCTCTTGTCTTATCAGTTGAAAATCATTCAAAGAATGGTATTTTGTTAAAGAAATGAGAATTACATAAGTCCCAAGAATATCGGCAACAATTCCAATTAAAAAGCCAATAAGTAAATCTGTTTTTTTCATAATATCTAAAATCTAATATCTAAAATCCAATATCTAAAATCCAATATCTAAAATCTAAAATCTAAAATCTAAAATCTAAAATCTAAAATCTAAAATCTAATATCTAATATTTAAAATTAAATGAAACACTGGATTGAAGCCGCGCGAGTTAGAACCTTACCATTATCCGTTTCCGGAATATTGGTTGGTTGTTTTTATGCCATGTCACAAGGAATTTTCAATTGGAAAATTGTGATTTTAGCTCTTTCAACGACTTTGGGTTTGCAAATCCTATCCAACTTCGCCAACGATTATGGAGATGGAATGAAAGGTACTGATAACGAAGATCGAATTGGTCCCAAACGAGCTATTCAAAGCGGACTGATTACACCGGGTGCAATGCGTTATGCAATTTTCATCACCGCTTTTTTGACATTGGTTTCCGCAATGTTGTTAATTTATGTATCATTTAAAGGCAGGTACTTTATCTATTCTATCGTGTTTTTCGTATTAGGGATTTTAGCAATTGCCTCTGCTATTCGATATACAGTAGGTAAAAATCCTTATGGATATAGAGGATATGGTGATGTATTTGTGTTTACTTTTTTCGGAATAGTAAGTACTTTCGGAATTTATTTTATGTTTGCTAAACAAATGGATTGGTTGTTATTACTGCCAGCGACCGCAATCGGATTTTTAAGTGTTGGGGTGTTAAATCTTAATAACATGCGCGACGAAGAATCGGATAGAAAATCTGGAAAAAATACTATTGTAGTTAAAAATGGCGGCGCTTGGGCAAAGAAATATCATTTCTTTCTCGTTATTGCAGCAATGGTATTAATGTTGCTTTTCGCACTAATTTTTGATTTCAGTTATAGAGATCCTAATCCTGAGAGTTTTAATTTTGATATCTATTTCTTTTTAATTGCCTATATTCCCTTAATTGCACATTTAAAAAGAGTAGCTAATAATAAAAACCCCAAATTATTAGACCCAGAG
>CAISUR010000053.1 GCA_903888655.1 uncultured Bacteroidota bacterium
AACATGGAAAAGCTATAACGACAATTCAAACGGATTCTGAAGAAATTAAAACAGCCTACAAACTCAATAAAGACAATTGTAAGATTGATTTTTCAAAATCGGGAACGGCAATTTATAATATAATAAGAGGATTATCGCCTTATCCAAGTGCTTGGTGCTTCATAAAAGATGGCAATGAAGAATGGACAGTAAAAATTTATGAAGCAAAATTGATTACAGAACCACATAATTTTGAAATTGGAAGCATCATCACCACCAAAAAGGAAATGAAAATTGCCGTAAATGATGGTTTCATTGAAGTGTTAAGTTTGCAATTTCCTGGCAAAAAGGCAATGAAAACTTTTGAATTATTAAACGGAATGACCTTTTCAAGTCAATCAAAAGCATTGTAAGACGTTGAAATCATTGAAAAAACATGCTAAAACTAGCATTAAATCATTGATTTTGTTAACAAACCATGTTAGTTATTAACAAAATTAACGAAAATACTGCTAATCACTTGTGTAGTCTATATTTTCTACTAAATTTGTTTTGATTAACAAAAATGTTTAACCAACAATTAATAACTATTATTATGAACAAATCAGAATTAATCGATGCTATTGCTGCAGACGCAGGAATTACAAAAGCAGCTGCTAAATTAGCTTTAGAATCATTTTTAGGAAACGTAGGATCAACTTTGAAAAAAGGAGGAAGAGTTTCTTTAGTAGGTTTTGGATCTTGGTCAGTTTCTAAAAGAGCTGCTAGAGATGGAAGAAACCCACAAACTGGAAAAACTATCAAAATCGCTGCTAAAAATGTAGTAAAATTTAAAGCTGGAGCAGAATTAGAAGGTTCTGTAAACTAATCTAGTTTATTTTTGATATAAAAACCATTCGATTGTCGGATGGTTTTTTTTTGCAATAAAATTTGGTTTTAAAACTTTTATTTGTACATTTAATTAAAATTTAGTCGTATAATGATTACAGAAAACCTCCAAAAAGGAAAACTTCTAATTGCAGAACCCTCAATAATAGGAGATTTATCTTTTAATAGATCTGTTATTTTATTGGCAGATCATAATCATGAAGGTTCTGTTGGTTTCATCTTAAACAAGCCACTTGAGTATACGATTAATGATTTAATTCCAGATATTGAAGCTTCCTTTAAAATCTATAATGGTGGCCCTGTAGAACAGGATAATTTATATTTCATTCATACAATTCCAAAATTAATTACGGGAAGCATTGAAATTTCTAATGGAATTTACTGGGGTGGTGATTTTGAATTAACTAAAAGCCTCATTAATGAAGGAAAAATAAACAAAGAAAACATTCGCTTTTTTTTAGGCTACACTGGTTGGAGCGCCAATCAATTAGAGGACGAATTAAATGAAAATTCATGGATTATGACCGTTAACAACTATCATGATACCATTTTAAGTAAATCATCTGCACAATTTTGGAAAGAAAAAATTATGGAATTAGGCGGTGAATATGTTATATGGTCTAATGCTCCCGAAAATCCAATTTTAAACTAACGAATTTAAAATTGCTAATAATTCTTTAGACAAATCTGTTTTATATTCTTTCTTACGATATTTTGTAATGGGTTGAATTCCAATAATTACATTGGTAATAAATAATTCATCTGCTTTTTGCAAATCAAAGGGAGAAATCGTTGCTTCAAGCACTTCAAAAGTCTTTATTTTTTTAGCGATTTCAAGAATTTGTTTCCTCATAATTCCGTTGAGACAACCATCCTCTATGGATGGAGTTATGAGTTTATTCCCAATCAACATAAATAAATTTCCGTTTAATGCTTCTACCACATTCTTCTCATTGTTAAGCAAAATACAATTCTGTAAATCATTTTCATCGGCATATATACTACCCGTAACATTGATCATTTTATTGGTAGTTTTTATGGTAGACAACAACTGTTTGGTAATGAAAAAGTCTTTATACAAATCAACTTCATAAGAAACATCAGAATAAGAATAATTACCCTCACTTAATGACGAAGCCTGAATCATAAAAGAAACAGTTCTAGTTTGCGGAAGGTAAAAACCACCATCATTTCTAAAAACAGTAAAACGAACTCTCGCAGCATCAGAGCAATTACATGCTATTGCCGTATTAATTATTTGCTCTTCAATATATTCTAAGGTAAAATTATTTGGAATTTGCATTCTAACAATTCGCATAGAAGCCATTAATCTAAAATAATGATCTTCTATAAAAAGTACTTTATTCTTTACAACTTTTAAGGTCTCAAAAACGCCATCTCCATAAAGAAATGCACGATTAGAATTGGATAAATTTAAATCAGAAGAAAGGATTTCACCGTTGTAATTAATCATAAAAAAGTCCCGTCTTATTTTTAGATTAAGACAGGACAAATATAACTTTTAAAAATGATTTTCTAAACAGAACCTATGACATGTTTTAAATCAGAAACTTGATTTTCCCATAATTTTTTAGATTCATCAACTTCATCCTCTTCGGCAAAATCTACTACCATTAAAGACACATCTTTAGTAATTTCATCTTCAAGTATGCGTAACTCAAAAAAATATTCTGTGTCTTTATTGTCTTCATCAATCCATTTAAATTTGACTTTTTCGCCCGATTTTTTAGATGCCAAACGAGCATTCTCCTCGCCATCATTCCATACAAAAGTAAAAAATTCACCCCTAGAATTCACATTATCAGCAAACCATTCTTGTAAACCAGAAGGAGTTGAAATATATTGATACAACAATTGTGGAGATGAATTTATAGGAAACTCTATTTCGTAGCGTACTTTTGCAATCATATTTAAATTTTTGCGAAATATATATATTTTTTATTAAAAAAGGTACGTATAAAAAAAATATTTTTTTTCACACTTATATTTGGACAATGTTATATTAGTCTTATATTTGCACCCGCATTGAAAAACGCAAATCAACATTTGGCGAGGTAGCTCAGTCGGTTAGAGCGCAGGATTCATAACCCTGAGGTCGGGAGTTCAAATCTCCCTCTCGCTACGAAAAATAAAAGCCTG
>CAISUR010000054.1 GCA_903888655.1 uncultured Bacteroidota bacterium
ATTGATTTTCTTCTGTTCCAGAATTTTTAGCGCCTTTAAAAATTATATTTATATCTGCCATAAATAATGAATGTTTTATATTTAAAAACAAACAAAAAAATTAGATCAAACTCAAAACTCCCATAAATCAAAACCCGTCTCACTTGGTTTGTCATTATAGGAGTTTGTGTAACTTCTTTAAGTTAGTATATTGTGAGACGCTAACTACTCCACAAACATAAAAAATAATAACATATTATACAAGTTTATAACATAAAATGTTATAAAAAATATTCTTTATATCTACCATCAACATACTCAGATTTTATAGGAACATCCCACATATCTCGCAAATCTTTACAACGACGCCTTAAATCTCCAATTCCATAGTTAAGCAACGCAATTGTTGTTGTGAGTTTTTCGCCTCTTAAAAGGGCTTCGTAAACAATTCTGCATTGTTTTGAAAATCTATCTTTGTTAGCTTCAAAATGTCGCTGACTTTCAATGTTATTTTCATTGTGATGCAATGTTTTAAAATCTATGTTTTCAGTTATTGAAAAGTCATTAGGGATTTGATTACACATACTGCTGATTATTAAATTTACTGATTTCGTTTTCTATTTCTTGAATGAGTGCTAAATTGAATGCTTTTTTAAATCTTCTCTAATTTGCTTAAGGTTTTCTAAATTCCAAACTTTAGAATGATGCTTATCAACCTTTGCTAATTTTACTAATTTATCGTAACGATCTATACCTATTCGTTTGGTTAAATTTAAAGAGTAGTTATCGAAATTACCATCTAAAAAATTATTACATCTAAAGCATTGTCCATGAATGTTGTCTAAATGATACTTTAACGTTTCAAAAGTTTCTGATTTATAGAAATGCCCCGCTTGAAATGTTTCGTTCCATTCTACTTCGCAACTAATACAAGATTTTCCTTTATCTCTTTCACGCACAAAAGCATGAACTTGTGTTTTAGTATTTAATTTAGCTAGTTTAAGAGACTTATTTTCTTTTTCCTCACGTTCTTTTGTTTCGAGGTCTAAACGTGGCTTTTGTATCTTTAAAATTGATTTTTGAAGTTTTATTTTTCCATTTTCAGAATTTAAAAGCCAATTAGAATAGCAACCGCACATTTTACCAAGTCCGTAAACTCTAAATTGGGTTAGTTTTCCGCATCCGTAGCCAATAGCCAAACCCGATCCTTTGCATTTCTTTTCTTTAATCATATCAACTTATCAATTATAGTTTCAAATTCAGTATTTATTTCGTCCATTAAATAATCTTGTTCTAATGGAATTAATAACTCCTCATAGATTACAGATAGTTGATTATTGAAGTATTTCCTGAATTCTGATTGATTCATATTAGAAAATGAAATTGATTTCCATTCTATAAACTCTCTACCGTTTTTGAACTTGAAAACAACTGTATATTCATTTGAAATCATTTTTAAGAAGTTATAAAAATTCTTTTTTGGAATTGATTTTCTGAAATTTACATTTAGCCTATCGTAGATATAAGAAATGATTAAAAAATATGCTTTATGCATTCCTAAATCTCGTGATTGCACCTCTTTAAAGTAAACTTGTTCTTTGTCTTTTTTTTGTTCAATCCATTCTGTAGTTTCTTCCTGGTTCGGAATTAATACTTGCGATTTATGGACTGAAAAAGAATGTAGCTTTAGGAATTCATATGTTTTCATTTTTCTAATGTTAAAAAACCAATTTGAAACGCTTGGTAAGTATAAGTAGTACTTTTAAGTTTGTAGTATTTATCTAAACTCATTTGATTAACCATTTTTTGTTTGGTTATCTTATGTGTTGCTAATACATCAACAAGCGTTTCTAACGGTAATAAGTTGTGTTGTTTTGACATTTAAAATGGTAATTACAATTAAATTATTACCATTTTAGAACGGCAAGTCATCGTGTTTCTCCTGAGGTTTAGATAATTCAGGTTCATTTGAGTTTTGTGACCATAAAATAGCATTACCTAAAATTGGGAACTCTTTTCTTTGTTCTTCAGTTAAACTATCGTAATAATCTTTTGAAAATGATTGTTTAACTAAATGCGTGTCTTTTTGGTCGGGAGCTTGTTTTGATCGGTCTTTAATTTCAATTAAAGTCAAATCTAAATAAAGTCCTTTTTCGCCTCGATAAAGTTTATTTAAATCGATTGGAATTACTAAACATTCGATTTCGTCAGAAGTCTGACCTTTCATTTTTTTTACTGCGTGTTTTAAACCAGCGAGGTTTAATTTTACGCTAATGTTTGCCATTGTATTAAAATTGTTGGTTATTTATTAAATATTCTACAAACTCATTTCGGAGCTTTATTGCTATTTTTAATCGCTCTTTTATAAGTGAAATCATTTCTTCATCACGTTTTATTATTATTTCGTGATACATTGGTTTTCCTTTGAAAATTATGTAATTAAAGAAGTAAGCAGCATTTGAATTACTACACAACATTTGCATTTGCATTTGTGCTATATATTCTTTGTCAATTGCTTTTTCTCCATCTGAAATAAGTCTAAAGAACTTTTTTGATTTAGGACATTTTATTTCTAAAATACCATCATTACCAACTAATCCATCTGGACTTGCTCCAGCATCTTCTGTATATGGAAAAAAGTAACTTTCTTTTACATCTAAAAAATCATACATTTTTAACTGCTTGAAAGTTTCAAAAGCTAAAGGCTCTAAAGAAATACCTCTTTGCATATCGAAAGAGGTAAATTCTTCTTCTTCATCTTTTCCAAAAACTAATTCAGACGCTTTTTCAAAACAGTAAGTTTCTCCAGTAAGTCCTAATCCTTGTTTTCCTAATAGTTTATGTATTTCGGAAGCGGTAAATTTCCCAAGCCTTAAATCAAACCATTCATTACTACGTTGTTGATGTGCTTGCATAGATTTCATAAGTTAACCAAGTATCATTTGGTAATTCGTAAATAGTCTCTATTTGCTCTTTTGTCGCATTAGCTTTTTTGGCTTTTTCAAAATTAGATTGTGTAAAAATTGGTTTTTTTACAACTCCTAAATTAGGCTGAACTGGTTTTATTCTTACACCTTGTGTAGTGCCTCCAGTAATAGCCCTTACATTTTCATCTACATATAATTCAACCGCAATATTTTTCCAATCTTCTACAAATGGAGTTCCGGCAAATAGTTTTACTTGTTTTGAATTTGTTGCATTTAAAACTAAAGGCTTTATTGGTTCTATAAAGTAAGCTATATTTGCATCCATTTTTTTCCCTGCTACTTTTGCTCCGATCTCCTGCCTTACTTCTTTAATTGTAAAAGCCAGTTTATACCCTTGCTCAATTAAATCTTCTAAATCTGCGCTTCCTAAATGGTCTGATTTAAAGACATTTCTATAATGATGTTTTTTATTTTGATTATTCATTTTATTATATTTTAAATTGGTGATGTGATTTGAAATAAATCTGATTTTGTAAGCGATACAATAGCTTTAATTCCATTGTTTACATTATCGCTATACTTTGTATTTGTTTTTCTTATTTCGTTCCAAATACGTTGTTTTTCACGTTTTATTGAAAGAAGTAAGTTTGTATATTTTTCTTCTTTTGGGTTTGGAATAAGTTTTCCATTTTCTCCCAAAATCATAAAAGTGTAGTGATGCTTTTGATTGAGTTCTAAAAGCTTATCATATCTGAAATTCAATACAGATAATCGATGTTGTAATTTTTTCATTGTTGCTCTATTTTTATTAAACTTTGATAATTTGCTAGATTTGATTTTTGAAGTTTTCAAAAAAGTTGTCTAATGCGTTAATCTCGTTTGGGGTTAATTCGCGGTATTGTTTACCGTTTACTAACCATCTACCATTCTCTAAAGTGATTCTCATTTCTGTTTCCATAACTAATTTGGTTTGATTTTAGTTACTATTGTTAATGTTCCTCGCTGCGTATAATCTTTATTTAATTCCGACAATCGTTTGTCGAAGTTAGGATTGTTGCGGTCCACAAAACGCTGTGTTCTGTCTCCTTTAATCTCAATAACTATTGGAATAGTTGTTATTTCAGAATTTTCAATTATATTTGTCATCACTCTATTTGATTGTGCACTTGCTCTGTGCGTTATTAAAATTTGATTTAAAACCGATTGTTTCAGCAGTCGGTTTTTTTTATTTGGTTAACCATGATATTAATTCAAGTTGCTGTTTTTCTGATAAACTTGACTTACCCCGTGGGGCGGAGTTAGAAATTCCCAACGTTTCTAACTCCTGTTTTAGCTTATTCTTACGGCTTGTAATTACAGCTAACGATTGTTTAAGGACCTGCTCCGAGATTTCTAATTCTCGAACTAAAGCTTTGGTTTCTCGTATTTTTTCTTTTAAGTTCATATTATGAATGTGTAAATAAAAATCCGATACATAACCCAAGCAAAAAAGAACATACTATTATCCCTTTAATTGCTATATCAAATGAAATTTGAGTAATAGCATTTTCAATTCGATTTCTCATTTTGTTGATTTTTAATAGTTTCTTTTAAAAGTTTCAATGTTGTATCTTGATGAACTTCTGTAATATCGCAACTTGGAAACCAGTAATTTATCATATACTTTTTTGACATTTTAAGTTGTTTAGCAAGAGCTTCTACAAATTTGCCTTTAGCTTTTAATTTATCGTACAACTCTTTAATTTCTTCGGCTTTAGTTATAGTATCATTCATATTAAATTGGTTTATTAATTTGTGCCGTTGTGTTATCGAAAACTACTTCTTAAAAGCAACGGCAATGTTTTTATTTTTTGTTTAGTTTTTATGTTTCAGGCATTTTACAAGGGAATTACAACCCACAGCCAATAAGTTATTTTGATTTCAGTATTTCTCATCAGGTAACTAACCCACCTACTTATTTTGTCTTTACAATATGTCAATGAACGATTTTAACATAACTTTTTACATTGGTATTTAAAAAGTAGTACCTTTGTTATTATTATGGTACAAATATATAACTGTTATTTAATTAAACAATAACTATTGTATAAATTAATTGAAATTTAGAATGATTATAAATAACTATTATGGATGCAGAAAAAATAATAGCTGAAATAAAGCTAAGAGGTCTTACTGGTTATAAGATTGCAGAAGATACTGGTTTAACACAAGTTGGTATTGATAAAATATTAAATGGAACGACCAAGACTCCAAATAAAAAAACCATCGAAATACTATATAATTATTTATATAACAATTATATAAAGCCTAGTTTAACAGATAAATTA
>CAISUR010000055.1 GCA_903888655.1 uncultured Bacteroidota bacterium
CCTGTAGAAGAAGATGAAGTAGGAAACGGATTGACATTACTAGACGATGCTGATGTATAAGCCGAAACTCCTATATCAAATGTCAATACATCATCATCATTTAATGGGGTTGCCACTACAATATTAGTAGCAAAATCAGAAAGTTTCTCCGTTCCAAGTCCGCCCGATACGGCAGCATGATTCCCGTTTTGATTGTAATAGCTAGAAGCAAAATCAACTTCTGTGGCATCCAACACACGCTTTTTAAAGACTAGTGTAGAATCTTTCTTTTCTTGAGCATAGCTAAAGCCTGTAACAGCTAATAGCAATAGGATTATTGTATTTTTCATTGTCTTTAGTTCAAAAGTTAATTACAGCCACAGCCACCACCCGACTTTCCTCCGTTGGCTCCAGCCGCTCCTTCTCTATAGACCTGAAAAGTGGTTTCAAAACGCTCTGCTGTTCGTGCAGACAGTTTCATCTCCGGATCATTAAGTTTTGCTTTTTGATACTCTTTTACTGGCTTACATGATGATAACGTGGCGATCAACACAAGTAACATTATTCGCATTTTCATTATAACTGTTTTATTTTTAAATTCTTAATTCTTCAACTGATGTTCTTTACTTATGTCAAATTGTTCCATACTAATTCCCTTAGAAGTATATACTTTCCCCTTGTCATCTATAATTATACATTCAATTCCTTTAAGCTGGTTTACTAACGCCAAACCGCCTTCTACTCCGTGCAGAAAAACACCTTTTGCCATGACGTCTGCCATTTCAGTTTGTTTCGCAAAAATAGTTACACTCACAATTCCTTGTGCGGGATAGCCCGTTTTAGGGTTGATGATGTGACTGTAGCGAACCCCATTGAAAACAACATATTTTTCATACGTTCCAGATGTTTCCACAGCACTATCAACTAACGGAAAGGTTGCAAATATTTTAGTTTTATTCATCGGATTTACAATACCTATTGTCCAAGGTTTACCATCGGGTTGTTTACCCCAAGCCGCAATATCGCCAGATACATTAGCTATTGCTGAAGTACATCCCATAGCCGTTAACCTTATTTTTATTTTATCGGCAATAAATCCTTGGGCGATTCCACCAAGACCGAGTTTCATTCCCACATCTTGCAAAAAAACTGTCTCGTTTTTTTCGTCAAGAATAATCTTTTCATAGCCTACTTTTTCAACCGATTTCTTAATAGCCTCTGGCGAAGGCATTTCTTTCATAGAACCGTCAAACTTCCATATTTTATCCATGGCAGCATAAGAGATATCAAAAGCGCCATCGGTCAGCTTAGACACTTTAATAGCACGTTGAATTAACTGAAAAATCTCTGTGTCCACTTTTACTGGTTTGATTCCAGCATTTCTATTGACATCAGAGATTTGTGTTTGAGGCTTCCAATCGGAAACTAAATTTTCTATTCGAGATACTTCGGCTATAGCTGCATCTATATATTTATTACCTTCAGTAGTATCTTTGGCAACCACTGTCATCTCAAACGGACTGGTCATCATCACCAATTTTCGTTTTACGATAATCTGTCCGAGAGAAACTATAGAAAATAATACACATAAAATAGCTAAATAGTTTTTCATATTTTTGCTAACTCATGTAATTCTTCAATATATTGTTCGGCATCTATATTTTTATAAGCCGTTATCCCTAGAATTTTTCCTGTTTTATCCAAAATAACTACCAAGGGGAAATTTCCATTTTTATTGTATTTCTCTGCCAATTGATTGTTGCTTTCTGTCAACTCTGGCGAAAGTTGGTTAGCTTTCTTTTTGGGAAAATCAGCTTTAACTAAAATCCAATTCTTTTTGGAATCTTTTTTAAATAATTCCGATTGCCAAATATTTTTATCTAATTTGATACAGGGACCACACCAATCAGAGCCTGAAAAAACTAATAATATATGTTTGTTTTGTTCAGTAGCCTGTTTTTTTGCTTCTTCGATGTTAGTAACCCATGTTTGTGAAAAACTTGTGATATAAGAAAAGAGCATCAACACTAAAAGCAGTTTTTTCATTAGAGATATTGTATAATTATAAAACAATATAACTCCAAAAATACACTTATATTTTTTAACTAATGTTGTATTAAGGTAACCTTAAGATAAGAAGAATAATTTTTATTTTTTTTATATTTACACTCGTAACGAGCCCCTAAATCCGCGACCAGAATAATAGGAAGAAGCACCATTATGATAAACAAAAACAGTATTATATCTATAATCTGCAAAGATTGCTCCTCCTAATTTTCGAATAGTGTCAGGAGTTTTAATCCAACTTGAGGTTCTAGAATCAAATTTACCTAATTCTTGCAATCCTCTATATTCAGATTCAGATAATATCTCAACTCCCATCTCGGCAGCAACTGTGATGGCATTATTTTCTGGTTTATATTCTTTTCTTGAATCCCATGCTTCTTGGTCATAACACAAACTTCTGCGTCCTTTGGGACTTTCAGCAGCGCAATCATAAAAAATATATTCGTTTGTTCCATCGTCAAATCCAATCACATCAGGTTCTCCTCCGGTGCGTTCCATTTCATTAAGCGACCAAATTTTTAATGGATTTTTTAGAAGTTTTTCTAAAATCTTGTTCCAATCTAAATTTTTATGTCGTTGTTTATTTTTCTCAAATCGAATTTGTAACAATTCTAAAAGTTCTTGTTGTTGCTCTAATGAAAGTTCTATTTTGCTTACCATTGTAGATAGTGTTTTTATTTGGTTGTAATACTTCCCATTTTCTTTCCTATTTTGTCATATTCCTTGTCATTTGGTTCCCACAACTCAATTTTGTTACCTTCTACATCTAAAATGTGAACAAATTTACCGTATTCAACTGTTTCTACAGAGTCTAAAATAGTTACCTTATTTTTCTTCAAATCATCTAAAAGTAAATCCATATTAGCAACCCTATAATTAATCATGTAATCTTTGGTTGATGGTTCAAAATATTTTGTCTTTTCATTAAAAGGGCTCCATTGCGTAAATCCTTTTTGAGTAGAATCTGTTGCTTGACGCCATTCGAAAACAGTTCCATATTTATTAGTATTTAAACCCAAATTGGTGTGATACCATTCTCTCATCTTATTAGCGTCTTTGCATTTAAAAAAAATACCGCCAATGCCTGTAACTTTTTTAAATTCTGTTGGTTCGTTTCTACTAATGATAGTTTTACATGCAAATCCAAAGCCAAATGCAGTTGCGATTGATAGAATAAATATAGTAGTTTTTTTCATTTATAGTAAGGTATTAAATAACATTTATTAATTCAAATATACTATTTATCATTATTGTAATAAAGATTGAATTACATTTATTTTTCGAAATTGTTCAATTTCTCGAATGTAAAAAATTCCATTATCGAATTTAACATTATTTTAATAGTTGATAGACTTAAAAAAAAACTTTAAAAACTTTAGTTATTATTATTAAAGTACTAATTTTAAGTTTCTTGAGAATAAAATTACGTAACAAAAAAAAACGAAACCATGTTAACAAATAAAACCAATCTGATTGATGCTTTATTGTATGACAGAAATAAAAACATCATAGAAAAACAACTTTTAGATGAAGTACAAGCTATTTTGGCGCGTAATGAAATCGAACGAAAATCGACAAAAAATGTTTTAGCATCAGAAAGTTCAACAAATGCTAATAAATTCGAGTTTGATTTATTGGATACAAATTGTATTTTTCATATCGATCAAATAAAAAAAGTAAGTATTGATTACAGGTTGCGTTTTTTAGAAAGTAATCTATTTAAAAATGAAATTCCGGAAGAAG
>CAISUR010000056.1 GCA_903888655.1 uncultured Bacteroidota bacterium
ACTGCAAAGGTAATAAAAGGTTTTTAAAATATTTTTAAAAAACTACTTGCATGTAATAAAAACCTTTGTATATTTGCACTCGGTTTTAAAACAACCTATAAAATAGATTAATACACGATTTAAAGATAAAAAGCAATGAGCAAAAGAACGTTTCAACCATCGAAAAGAAAAAGAAGAAATAAACACGGATTTATGGACAGAATGGCTTCTGCAAATGGAAGAAAAGTCCTTGCTCGTAGAAGAGCTAAAGGAAGACATAAATTAACTGTATCTTCAGAGCCAAGACACAAAAAATAATGATTAGTATTTAATCAATATAAAGCCGTTACTTTTATTAGTAGCGGCTTTTTTTTAGACCTGTTTATAAATTTTGATAAGTTAAAATGTCTTTTTTTCTTTTTTGATAATAACAAGATTATATTTGAACAGCTAATAGAATAGACAATAACACTAATTTAAATGCCAAAGAATAATTTCATAAAACCATTTATTATCATAGTTATGTTTTTCAGTTTTTTTTCTTTTTCTCAAGAAAAGAAAAAGATAGCTGTTTACTTTGATTTCGATAAATATGAGATTACTCCAAAAGCCAAAAGTACTCTTGATAGTCTTATTTCATTGGCAAACAATTCTCGAGCGTACACTATTAGAATAAATGCCTTTACCGATAGCAAAGGAAGCAAAGAGTATAATTTGATACTAGCAAATAATAGAAAAAAAACAATTTCCGATTATCTTATTCAAAATCAATTAAATTTTAGACGAGTTTCTTATTCTCAATTGGATGACAATTTAGAAAACATGCCTGATGATTTAAGACGAAAAGCCATCATAGAGATTGAATATATCAATTCCAAAATATTTTCGGGTAAAAAAGGAACTCAAGTTACTGCTGGAGAAAATGATAAAGTCACCGTCAATGAATATTTTTCTGCAAAAGAAATGATTCGCGATTCCAAATTTGCCATTGATGACAAAGAACAGATAATTAGAAGTGACGGAATGATTACCATTTGTAATGATACAGCAATACTTGATGAAACTGGGAATTTCTATATCGTTGAAATGCCAAGTCGTCAAGGACAAGTAAATACATCTATGAATGTTTACACAGAAATCACAAATGATAAAGGTGAGAAAAGATGGAAACAAACCGAAATAAAATTAGATTTTGATTCAATAAAAAACCGTTACATTTTTAAAATCCCTATAGAAAGTAAAGGATGTATTTCTCTTAACGTCGATTGTCAAGTATTGAAAGATTATGAAAAAATAGTTTACATATCAACTCAAAACATGTATGATAATGTTGAAGTTAGAGATGCAAAAAACAAATTACTCTTTTCAGCTTTTAGAGATAATGGTAGGAGAATTAATCAGTATGTTTTTTTAACAAGAACAAGTGTTGAAACCAGAAATATGATTTTTTATGGTTTTGAAGGTAAAAAGAAGACCGTGCTTCATTTAAGAGATTTTGGGTTTGAGGAAGTTAAAAAAGAAGAAGAAAATCTAGTCAAAGAATATTACACCGAATCACTTAATTATAATAATGCTGCGGTCAATAATAATAAAAATTTGAATATCGAAAAAAAAGGCTTTTTTCCTTGGATTAAGAGAGTCTTTACAGGAAAAAGAACGTACATCACAATAAATAATAAACAACAAACAACATAACTACAAACTACAAATGCCAAAAGACAACTCCATAAAATCAGTATTAATTATAGGTTCAGGACCTATTGTAATTGGACAAGCGTGCGAATTTGACTATGCAGGGTCTCAATCGGCGCGTTCTATTCGTGAAGAAGGAATAGAGGTCATACTTATAAACTCTAATCCGGCAACGATTATGACCGATCCAAGTATGGCAGATCATGTATATTTATTGCCTTTGACGACCAAATCCATAATTCAAATATTAAAAGAGCATCCACAAATTGATGCCGTTTTGCCAACTATGGGTGGACAAACCGCATTAAATTTATGTCTGGAGGCGGATGAAAAAGGAATTTGGGAAGATTTTGGTGTACGCCTTATTGGTGTTGACATTAACGCTATTAATATTACTGAAGATAGAGAGCAATTTAAACAATTATTACAACGAATTGATGTTCCAACAGCACCTGCTAAAACTGCAACATCTTTTTTACAAGGAAAAGAAATTGCACAAGAATTTGGTTTTCCGTTGGTAATTCGTCCATCGTTTACGCTTGGAGGAACTGGAGCGGCTTTTGTACATACCAAAGAAGAATTTGATGAAAAACTTACTTATGGTTTAGAAATGTCACCCATTCATGAAGTATTGATCGATAAGGCGCTATTGGGTTGGAAGGAATATGAATTAGAACTTTTGCGTGATAAAAACGACAATGTGGTTATCATCTGTTCTATCGAAAATATGGATCCAATGGGAATTCATACTGGAGATTCCATTACAGTAGCCCCAGCGATGACTTTATCGGATACTACGTTTCAAAGAATGCGTGATTATGCTATTTTGATGATGCGTTCTATTGGGAATTTTGCGGGTGGATGTAATGTGCAATTTGCTGTTTCTCCCGATGAAAAAGAAGATATTGTAGCGATTGAAATTAATCCCCGTGTGTCTCGTTCTTCGGCATTAGCTTCTAAGGCAACAGGTTATCCTATTGCTAAAATTGCTTCAAAATTGGCTTTGGGATATCATTTGGATGAATTGCAAAATCAAATTACCAAATCGACTTCGGCTTTGTTTGAACCTACTTTGGATTATGTTATCGTAAAAATTCCACGTTGGAACTTTGATAAATTTGAAGGAGCCGACAGAACGTTAGGACTTCAAATGAAATCGGTTGGAGAAGTTATGGGAATTGGACGTTCGTTCCAAGAAGCGCTTCATAAAGCTACCCAATCGCTCGAAATTAAACGAAATGGGCTAGGAGCTGATGGAAAAGGTTATAAAAACTATGAACAAATTATTGAAAAACTAACTTATGCGAGTTGGGATCGAGTTTTTGTTATTTATGATGCGATTCAAATGGGTATTCCATTAAGTAGAATACACGAAATCACTAAAATTGATATGTGGTTTTTAAAGCAATATGAAGAATTATATGCATTAGAAAGAGAAATTTCGACTTATAAATTAGATAATTTACCAAAAGAACTTTTGCTAGAAGCCAAGCAAAAAGGATATGGCGATCGTCAAATTGCACACATGTTGGGTTGTTTGGAAAGTCAGGTGTATAAACTGCGTGACGAAATGAACATCAAACGTGTATATAAATTGGTCGATACTTGTGCCGCCGAGTTCAAAGCCCAAACTCCTTATTATTACTCGACTTTTGAAGCCGAAGTAGAAACTGCTGACGGTAAACGTTACGTTCACAATGAAAGTATTGTTTCGGATAGAAAGAAAGTCGTGGTTTTAGGGTCTGGACCTAACAGAATTGGACAAGGAATTGAGTTTGATTATTCTTGTGTTCATGGTGTTTTGGCAGCCAAAGAATGTGGTTATGAAACCATTATGATTAATTGTAATCCAGAAACGGTTTCCACCGATTTTGATACGGCAGATAAATTGTACTTTGAACCCGTTTTTTGGGAACACATTTATGATATCATTCGTCATGAAAAACCAGAAGGTGTTATTGTGCAGTTAGGTGGACAAACGGCTTTGAAATTAGCCGAAAAATTGTCTAAATACGGAATCAAGATATTAGGAACTTCATTTGACGCGTTAGATTTAGCCGAAGATAGAGGACGTTTTTCGGAATTGTTGACCGAGTTAAAAATACCCTTTCCAAAATTTGGTATTGCAGAAAACGCCGATCAAGCGAGTGCTTTGGCAGATGTTTTAGATTTTCCATTATTGGTTCGTCCTTCCTATGTGTTGGGTGGACAAGGCATGAAAATTGTCATTAACAAGCAAGAATTAGAAGAACATGTTATTGATTTGTTGAAAAATATTCCAGGAAATAAATTGTTGTTAGACCATTATTTAGATGGTGCAATTGAAGCCGAAGCCGATGCGATTTGTGATGGCGAAAATGTATACATTATCGGAATAATGGAACATATTGAACCTTGTGGTGTGCATTCAGGTGATTCTAATGCTACATTGCCTCCTTTTAATTTAGGTGAATTTGTGATGCAACAAATTAAAGATCATACCCACAAAATTGCGCTGGCATTGCAAACCGTTGGGTTAATTAACATTCAATTTGCGATAAAAGACGATACAGTTTATATTATTGAAGCCAATCCGAGAGCTTCGAGAACGGTGCCGTTTATTGCAAAAGCTTATGGCGAACCTTATGTAAACTATGCCACTAAAGTAATGTTGGGCGAAAATAAAGTTACCGATTTTACATTCAATCCGCAATTGAAAGGCTATGCGATTAAGCAACCTGTGTTTTCTTTTAGTAAATTTAAAGATGTGAACAAAGCCCTTGGTCCCGAAATGAAATCTACAGGTGAAAGTATTTTGTTTATTGATGATTTAAAAGACGACCAATTCTATGAATTATACAGCAGAAGAAAAATGTATTTGAGTAAGTAAAATATTTATTATAAAAATGAACCTCGTTTAACTATTTAAACGAGGTTTGTTTTTATACTTTTTTTAAAGTTTAGTTTTTCGGAAAGGGTTGTGCAATGGCTTAGGCTGTTAGCATCAGTATTGTTTATTAATAGGTAATCTTTTTAAGAAATTCAAACTTTTCTCCATTCTCTCCAACAAACATTACCAATCCTAAACTTTTACTCCAAACAAAAGTTTTAAT
>CAISUR010000057.1 GCA_903888655.1 uncultured Bacteroidota bacterium
AACAACTGGAAACGCTAAACCAACATCAAAAAGTATTGTTCCGGCAACCGATGTTGATTTTGCAACGGTAGTAAAAGATGTTTCAACCAAATGGACGGCAACACCTCAAATTAAATTAATTTGGACAACTCCCGCAGAGTTTACAACTAAAGCCAACGATTTTAATGTTGAATTGAATAAGCGAAAAGACATTGGTAGCACACGCCCTCAAATAACGGCTAGACTAAAACAACTTGATGCTACTATTGATGCATCTTTGGCTTATGTTAAAGGGTATTTATTAGAATTATTTAAAGACGCTGCAACAAGCTATTATCCTTCATTTGGAATCGAACACAAAACTAATAAATATGTAATTTCACGAGATAGAAATAAACGCTCGGAAGCCTTACGATTAATGATAGAGGGTATTCATGCTAACGGATTGGATGCAAAAGAATTTGGTAATGCGTTTTGGACCGAAATTAAAACCGAATATGACGAACTATTGGGCAAAGCCACCACTACAGACGGGACAGTATCTACTAAAGTAAGCAGCAAAAACGAACTGAAAAAAGAATTAAAAAAAGCCTTAAACAGTTTAATTTTGGTAATTAAAGCTAACTATCCCGATACCTACAAAGCCGAGTTGCGCAGTTGGGGATTACAAAAAGAAAAATATTAAAGTGTTGACTTATGCTACACCTGACAGGTTTTATAAAATCTGTCAGGTGTAAACTAAAGCCTTACATATTTAATAATTTAATATCACCAGTTGGAGTAATAATATAGTAACGATTGTTTCTGATAATGGTGTTTTTTGGCAACTGATCTTCTTTTAATTTAATTCGAATAGTCATTTCATAAAATGCTTGAATGGTAGGTTCTGTAATATCGGGATTCATAATAAAATTATGGTCTTTTACCAAAGCTTGATTGTAATATTGTGTGACATTTTTCTTAATAGTATGCACTTCGCTTTTAGGGTCAAAATTGGCATTGGCTTGTGAATAAGCTTGATAACTTCTATAGCTTTCCATCGGATACGATACATTAAAACCTTCTTGAATTATTTTTTCTTTTTTGTTTAAATCGGTATTCATGATTGCCGTATAGTTGGCTATTTGATCTTTAAAGACTTCTAAGGCTCTTTTCTGCATTTGAGTTCTAATATGGTCAAAATTGGTAGTAACATAATCTACCTTGGCAATATCATAAATCTCATTTTTACCACAAACCGAGAGTATTCTATCAAAATCAGAATTATTTCGATATTTAATTAAAATATTCTTTTTCAATTCAAATCCCGATGGTTTTTCGTTATACGTTTTCGGATTGAATATTCTTTTTTCGGTGGCATAATCATACGTTGGTACAAACGAAATCATATCGGTTTCAATTTCAATCTCTTTATTGTAAAGGGCTAATTCTTTCCTAACATTTCCAATTCGTTCATCCATTAAACTGGTCGCTTCTTCGGCAGTTTTTCCGAGTTGTAAGATTGCGAAGGTGGCAATTTCTGCGGTGGCTCTTTCGTTAAAAATTCCTTTTATGGTAATGGTCATTTCGTCTTGGTTGCTCGAGGTCGTTTGGATGGTATTCACTCTATTTACGGTATATCCGCCATTACCGTAGCCGCCATTGCCATAATCAGCATTTCCTTTTTTTTGATATTCGGCATTCCCCATGTCTTGTGCATTAATCATGTTTAATGCCATTGTTAAAACGATTGTTGTTAAAATTTTTGTTTTCATTTTTTTAAGTTTTAGATATTTATTTGAAATTTGAATTAGTATTTGATGAATATGAATAGGATATTAGAGATCGTTTTTTAATACAATTAACCTGTCCATTTTTCTTATTTTGCTTGTTCTAATTTTATGAACGGATGCATCTGATTTTACTTGTATTGCATTATATGGCTTCAACAACTTTTTAGTTTTATTATCGTAGATGCTTTCTATAAAATCAATAATACTAATAGTACCAATAGCTGCAATCTTTGGATCATTAGCTTGGATAGCATACCTATCGTAGTTTTTCAATTCTTCAAAATAGATAGGAATTATAGTTGAAAATTTAGTTTTAAAGGAGTATTTCTCGGATAGATTTACTTTTAAATAAAGTTCCATTGGACTTTTTAATTTATATCCACAACTGATACAGGCATATCTTAATTCTAGCGTGTATTCATTAGTTGCCGCATTAAGTTCTAGTTCACAAGTTACATAGTTTTTAAAATGTTCCGATTCATTTAATAACAACTCACAACCTTCATAGTTGTAATTTCTGGAACGCCAATAATCATCTGTTGTACCATCAATTTTAAATTTAATTTTGTACGCCCAGTCAACGTTATCTTGGGCATTTGATACAGTAAAAGAAAGAATTGATAACAAGATTGTTGCTAAAATTTTTGTATTCATTTTTTTGAGTTTTTAAAATTATTGATGCAATAGTACTTTGGGTTGCAGAATTTGATTTAGCAAAACCACTTTCAAGTTACTGTAAACTATTTTAGCTACATTTACAGCAGTTTTACAGTAAAAAAACAAAAGAACACATTTAGATTTGAACCGAATTTAGTAATGAACGAATTGCAACAATTTCAAGTATTGAAAGAAAAAGTGCTTTTGAAATATCAAGAGCAGTATCCTTTTTTTCAAGGAAATTGGAAAACATTTAGTTCACAAGACATTCAGAATCTTATTGGATTAATAGAAGTACAATGCAAGCAAACCATTAGCGAAAAATGGATTTATACGCATTTAAAACCCGAATCGAATAGTAAGATTCCAAGAAAAGACATGCTCAATATTTTATCTCAATTTGTGGGATATTCAGGATGGGAAGAGTTTACATTTGAAGATAGTAAAGCATCTAAAAATGATATAACGTCAAAAAAAATGCTATGGATTGTAGCATTAATATTAATTTTTGTAATTGTAATTGCCGTTATTTATTTTTATAAAACTAAACTTCCAGAAACTAAAACGATTCAATTAAAAAATGAATTTACCAATGAAAGAATAAAATCAGATGAAGTGAATGTAGTTCAAGTGAATGATTCGACTTCTCAACCACTAAAGGTTGTAGATGGAAAAGTTCAATTAGAACACATCACTAATAAAAAATCGAAATTGATTATTAAAAGTCCGTTTTACAGAACTAGAACAATTAATTTAAACTCAGATAATTCGGTTTCACAACCAATAAGTAATGTAACCTTACAACCCGATGATTATGCGATGATGCTTAAAGCATTTATGTCGTCTGATATTAAAAATTGGCAAACAAGAAAAGAACAATTGAATATAATTTTAGCAGACAATTTGGAGGTAATCGTCATGCTTAAAGAAGATTTGGGAGCAGAATATTTTAACAAAAAAGAATTCTCTCAAAAATTAATTATACCCACAGCATCATTAAAAAAAATGAAGATTGTAGAAATTAAAAATGATGAGAATAAGAAAATTCAATTCATTAGAATCAAACAAGAATAAGAAATGAGTACTAAATTTTTACTTATCGTTGTTTTGTTTTGTGGCTTTTCGGGAATTGCTCAAGAAGCTAATAAAGAGAGTGTTTCTATGAAAAAAGAAGCAGTACAATCATTGAACTTAAAGTTTTCTTCTAAAGTATTAAATGCCTATCAAGAAAATTCTAAATCTAAAATTGACGATTTATTTGCTTACTTTCAAATGCTTACGGATGCTAATTTAAAGACGGATTTAAAAAAAGAAGTGATTGACAACATTCATT
>CAISUR010000058.1 GCA_903888655.1 uncultured Bacteroidota bacterium
AAAGTAGCAGGTGCCAAATATAATGCTGCAATAGATGCAGATTTTTTTAAAAAGCCCCTTCTGCTTTTATAAGAATTACAGGGATTCATAAGCTTAGATTTGATGTAATTTACAAACGAAATTTTAAACAATCTTCACATTGCGAGAGAAACTTTCTTCCAAAGAAATCAATGTTTCGGTACGTTCAATGCCTTTTATTTTTTGCAGCTCATCATGCAACACAAAACGAAGCTGTTGAATGTCTTTGCAAACAATTTCCACAAACATGCTGTAATTGCCCGTGGTATAATTAACACGCACTACTTGGGGAATATTTTTCAAGGCCAGGGCCACGGTATCATACATCGAACTCTTTTCCAAGTAAATGCCAATAAAGGCAATGATGTCGTAGCCCAATACTTTTAAATCAACAGCTAAGCGCTTGCCTTGCACAATACCCAATTCTTCTAATTTCTTAATGCGCACATGTATGGTACCGCCTGAAACAAAAAACTGCTTGCCTAAATCGGCATAGGAAACTTCAGCATCTTGCATCATGGCTTGAATAATTTGCAAATCCAGCTTGTCGAGGCTTTTGTCTGTATTCAATTTGGGGTTAATTTTAGGCTCCATATTTGTATATTATTAAATAATAAGGCAATTTATTAATAATTTTCTATATTTTAAAGAATATACTTAAAATATTTGCAACATAAAAGGCAATACTTTAGTTTTGATTTATCAAATGAGGGAAAAGATTAGATAAACCGCTCAAATGATGCGTTCTTAAATACTGTGGGGTGATGAAATTTTGGCAAACATGCCTCCTCGTCTCGGAGGTGAGGATAACGGGATAAACGAAACATAGAGCCGTCCCGAGTAATCGGGACGACCAGGGTAGACCACTCAACTTTGTGTTTTAGCTAACTGCCTCATGGAGGTTCGATCCCTCCCCCTACAGCCACTTATAGTCCCTATTATATTGTTAATCAATGTGATAGGGATTTTTTATTTGTGTTAGGGGAACCTATTAGGGGAACCTTTTAAAGATTTGCTCTTTTTTTAAAGTGTCCGATTCTGTCATATACGCGCAACAGATAGACATTTAATTATAAAACCATACCCAATATATAATTAGAATGGTTTACTTGTAGGTTCGGATTGTTTTACATCTGTAATCTCAAATTCAAATGTATAATTCTTTTTTACCCCATTTATCTCCATAGGTAAAAGCAACTTATACTTCCAACCCTTTAATCCAATCAAATGAGATTGAGTTTCTGGCTTATTAAAATCATTAGGAAACCATAAGTCACTTGTTACCCATCTAGCAGGTTGATTAGCAAATGCATTTACATAATATCCCTCATCATATGATACATTATCTATTGGAGTTATTAAATCACTATATGATGTTCCTACCGGCACTATTGAAGGAACCTGAGGATTGCTTCTCTCTGTATATTTTACACCTTTATGAAATATCCTCTTACCCTCTCCATACTGAACAAATGATACCTCATCCCATATAATCTTTATAGGATTTTGAGTTAAGTTTTTCAAATCAAAATCTAATTCAGTTTTAGGAAATGCAAATGAAATCTCTATATTCTCATCTTTATATGTATCTCCAATAGTTTTATCTCCTATCAATCTATGTTTATACTCATAAGCATATCCATACCTTGAAAGCATTGATGGTGCTACACAACTAACTAATGTAATTGCGGTTAATACTGATAGTAATAATATCTTTTTCACTTAATCTATTTTTAATTCTGCTACTCTTACTGAAACATAAGTTTTCTCTTTCTCTTTATCATAATCAATTTTTAACGGCCCACTAACTTCTATTTTAGTACCAGCAGATGGTAAACTTCCACCTAACTTACTAGGAGTAACTTCACATCTAATACCTTTTGTTTGAGGTTTATTAGTTGTTCTATCAATTGAACCTGTTTCATATACTACATCAAATATGACCTTATCAATAGAACCCTTTTCTGTTTTATAGCTTTTTAATTCTGCATCCTTTGGAATGTATCCATAAACAGAAGTATAGATACCAGATTGACCTTTTTCTCTAACATTCATAAAATATATTTTTTATTGTAAT
>CAISUR010000059.1 GCA_903888655.1 uncultured Bacteroidota bacterium
AAGAGTTGCAATAGATGCAGTAAATGAAGTAATTGTACTTACCGTTCCTCACATGGATTATAAAGGTCAAGTGGCAAAAAGAATAAACGAAAAAATGCCATTGGCAACGGTAAAAGGTTTCCGTAAAGGACAAGTTCCAAAAGCATTGGTCGAAAAACAATATGGTGCAGCGATAAAAGTAGAAGAAGTAAATAAAGTGGTGAGTTTGGCATTGGAGCGTTTCTTACAATCAGAAAGAATTAACCTTCTTGGAACGCCACTTCCTAAAGTAAATGAAAACTTTAATTGGAATGATGAAGAATTAACTTTCGAATATGAAATTGGAATTGTTCCTGAATTTGAAATTGATTTAGATGCTAAAAGCGATGTAGTAAAATACAAAATCATTGCTGACGATAAAATGTTAAATGATCAAATTGTAAGAATTCAAAAACAATACGGAAAGATAATTTCACAACATGAAGTTGCTGATGGGAATGATGTTTCTGGAGTATTTGCAAATGATGATGCTGGAATCAACAATAGAACTACCATTGACCTAGAAGAACTGGCAGATGCTTCTGTGGCTAAATCATTTATCGGTAAAAAAGTAGGCGATGTCATAACTTTAAATACTAAAGGATTATTTCATGATGCACACAAATTAATGGATTATTTAAATGTGTCTCACGATGTTGTTCATGATTTAGATGTTGAAGTTACTTTTACCATTGATGAAGTGATTGCGCATGAACCAGCGGAATTGAATCAAGAATTGTTTGATAAACTTTTTGGAGCTGGAAATGTGAATTCAGTTGAAGAATTAAAAGAAAAAATCAAAGAAGATGCTGAAAAACACTTTGCTACGCAAGCGGATCAAAAGTTAATGGCAGATGTTCAAGATTTTTTAATAGAAAACAATAAATTTGATTTGCCAAAAGAATTTCTGGTAAAATGGTTGCAGACTGTAGGTGATAAAAAATTATCTCCAGCAGAAGCAGAAGTTGAATATAACCGCTCCGAAAAAGGATTACGTTTTCAATTAATTGAAGGTAAAGCATTAGCTCAAAGCAATATTCAAGTAAATTTTGAAGATTTAAAAGCATTTACAAGTACCGCAATTCGTCAGCAAATGGCACAATACGGGCAAACTAATCCAACGGATGAAGAGGTAGAAGGAATCGTAGCTAGAGTTTTGTCTAATCAAGAGGAAGTAAAAAGATTGTCAGAACAAGTGGTAGCCGATAAAATGTTGAAATTATTTGTTGAGAAAGCAAATCCAACGACTAAAGAAGTTACTTATGAGCAATTTGTGGCAGCAATGTACAACGAATAGATTATAAAATAATTAGTATATTTGAGCGTCAAAATTAAATTGTTTTGACGCTTTTTTATTTTCAAGACAGTTTGTCACATAAAATAAAAGGTACGACCTTTGCATTAAAATAAAAAACAATTGTAGAACTAACTATTCTAAACCTGCCTGTCGGCAGACAGGCATATAAACTCATAAACTTTTTAAAATGAACTACGGAAAAGACCCGAGAGCTGCGCTCGAACAGGCGAAGCACTTTAAAAAATTTGCTATCAAACACCAAGGTGTAAACGCAATGTATTATGACAAAATTGTGGGTGCGATGACTCCAACAAACATGACACCCTATATTATTGAAGAACGTCAACTCAATGTATCTCAATTGGATGTTTTTTCTAGATTGATGATGGACAGAATCATCTTTCTAGGCACTGGAATTGACGATCAAATCGCCAATATCGTTCAAGCGCAATTACTTTTTTTAGAAAGTGCTGATGCGTCTAAAGACATTCAAATTTACCTAAATTCACCGGGAGGAAGCGTGTATGCTGGTTTAGGAATTTATGATACTATGCAATACATTAAGCCAGATGTAGCTACAATTTGTACCGGAATGGCGGCTTCAATGGGAGCAGTTCTTTTGTGTGCTGGAGCTGCAGGAAAACGTTCGGCTTTGCCACATTCTAGAGTAATGATTCATCAACCATCTGGCGGGGCACAAGGTGTTGCAACCGATATGGAAATTAATTTAC
>CAISUR010000060.1 GCA_903888655.1 uncultured Bacteroidota bacterium
TAATATCATATACATCAATATTTTGTATCGAACTCAAATGAACAACTTGTTTGTTTGTAGGATTTGGATACAATGTAAAATCATTGTTTTCTACAGAAAAACTTTGATTAGATAAAGTGCCAACAGACACTGAAACATCATCCAAAGCTACTTGAGCTCTGGCACCCGTGCCACTAATATAATAATATACCCATCTAACTTGAACCACAGCTTGGCCATTACAAGATAGAGGTAGAACTGTATTAAAATTAGCAGATGTGTTATCAGCACCACTCAAATATTCTTGGGTAGTTGGGAATTCCAACCATCCTGCATTTGGATTTCCTGCTGCGGTACCAATTCTGTATTGCATTCTTAAGCCAAATGCTTCAAGATTTTGTAGAATTGTTCTTCCCGTCCAGCTTACTGTAATTTCAGAAGCTGTTGTACTAACTCCAGTTGTATTAAGTGCTAATACAATGGCTCCAGCTCTTCCGCTTGCAACTGTAGTACCTGAAGTTTGAGTTGGATTAGTTCCATCACAAACGCCTGTGTATTGTGAATTGCTGGTATTAATCATTGAGATACCATTGACTCCTTCACCAGTAAAACGAGATCTAGAGGTCAAATTATACAAACAACTCCAGTCATCAATAAAAAGTGTATTCAAATCAGGATCTCCTGTTGTGTGACTCCATAAAGCCATGTTAGGAGGATAAGTTCCAGCTGCATTTGTACCATCCCATTGTGTTAATACAGAATTAGTTGAAGCATCAGTGATTACTAAAGGTGTTGGATTAGTAACTGTGGGAATTACACAATTTCCTGTTAAAGCTACGTTCTGGTTAGTCACACCAGAAGCGCTTACCACTAAATTTCCAGTAAAACTTCCAACAGACGGACTATTTAAACGTACATAAACAGGAGTTGCAACTAAAACGCCTGCTACTGGTGTTATGTTTAAAGTTGAGGTAAAACCCGAAGTTGCATTTAGTGAAATTTCAAAATTTGCTGGAGCATTGATTGAAACAGTTCCAGAAAGATTACTTCCTGATATATTTACATATTGACTTTGCGAAGGAACACCATTTACCTGCGTAAAATTTAAGGCAGTTTGACTCAGAGTAATTTGAGGTGCAGTTGATTGAAATATCGATACGTCATCTATTACTAATTTGGCAGCTGTTGATGATCCAGTGGTACCACGTGTAACATAAAAACGCACCAAAACATTACTTTGATTGTTTGCTGCTACAGGCAAATAGTAAGTATATGATGCAAAAGCTGTTTGATTAGTATTTGGAAATGAACCAATAGGAGTACTTCCAATCCATGTAGTACCACCATCAAGAGAGGTAGTCATGGTTAAAACAGCATCTCTTGTACCTGTGCCATTAGCCATAGATTTTGCAACAAAACTCACGGCAACAGATTGATAAGAAGCAAGATTTAAATTTACTTGAACATCACCATTGAAAGCACTAGTTGGGATGATACTCAAAGCTGCAGGAGCAGAGTTGAAATCGGTTAAATCTTGAAAAATTTTACTTGATGCGGCAACGTTACTCCCCGTCCAATTAGGTATAAATGTTGCTGGTGCTCCCTGTGTAAAAGTAGTAGTAAAACTTTCATTGGCAGGAAGAGTGCTTATTTGTGCAAACGTAACAGCAGATACGAATAACACTAAAAAGCTTAAAAATAGATTTCTAATCATAATTTAGTAATTTAGTTATTATTTTAATTGAAACTGGAAGCCCAACCTAAATTGTTCTTTCCATGTTTGGGGATCAATACTTTCATCTCTCAAGATATTAAAATATTGAAACTTAAGCATAGCATTATTTGAACCTTTTAACTTATAACCAATAGCTGGAGAAAATCGTCTAGCACTGCCTACAACTAAATCATTTAAATCTAGTTCTTCATATCGTGCAGACAAAATAGTTCTCCAATTTTTAACATAATAATTGATTTGTGCGATATATCCACCAGTCAAAAAATATCCATTAGTTTGATCTAATGTGTAATTATGAAATAATGGGTCATTGGGATTTTGAGGTTTTGATTTCATTTGATGTATTTCAAATTGAGCAGAAAATCCCAAATATTGGAAAGCAGCATCAAAACCGTATACATAACGTTCTCCATCTATTACTTTTAAACCATATACACTTGTTGCATTGGTTGGAAAAGAAGTTCCTACAGGTAATTTTTTATCAGCATATCTTCCTGCTACACCAAATTGAAACATTGGAATAGGAGTATGTCTTTCATCAATTTCAGTATATCTATATCTACATGGGAATGCAAGATCAAAACGACCTATATATTCTAGATGACCACTTGGGTCGTTATCTCCTGCAAGAGAAAGTTCTCCTAGTCCTGTGTAAGCACCTAAATAAGCATTTGCTCTTTGATTCCAAAAATTTTTCTTTAAAGTCACTCCGATATCACGAACAGAAAAAACAGAACCTCTTGTAATTTCTGCAGCTTGCCAATAAGCACTATTTTCTAAAGGTACCATTGAATTTCTTGAGTAGTATAATTTTCCATAACCCATCTCAACTTCCAAAAACTTAAATCCTTTATAGGTAACATTCGCATTTAGTAAGCCAGGATTTTCTGGGTCAATTACGTTTGTAATTGTATTCGCAGCCATATCAGCAATATCTGCTTTAAAAGTATATTCAAAATCACTTCCGATGCGACCTTCAATACCAATTTGAGCATCTCTTAATTTAAAACGATTTTTAGACTGGTCAACTTCTCCCGAATTCAGGGAGCGATAATTATAAAATCCAGAAAAGTTACTTGAAATTTCCATCGAATTTTTTCCACTGGTTATTGTAAACTGAGCAAAGCTATTACTTATTGAAAATATAACTAACAGCAAAAGTATATTTTTTTTCATTTTATTTTTTTTCTGGGTTGTTAAAATAATAAACACGTTGCATATCATCACAACTAATTAAAATGTTACCATCTTTATCAAATGCTAAGCCTTCAGGGTTTATTACAGGAAGTGACCATTTTTTTAGAACTTCAAATGTAGTAGGGTTAAGTTTTAGCAACATCATATCCTCGTCACTTAATAACCATAAGAAACCATCATAAAACCGAGCTGATGAAATATCTTTTGCAATAGCGCTTATATCTGTTTGATTCGTCACTTTAAACTCAGTGTCTAATTCAAATAAAATTGCAGGATTACTTTCAGTAATTAAAACGTATTTGTTTAAAGCTTTATCAAAATCAAAAGATTCGTAACCTTTGTTTCTCGCACCATTATATGGAATTACATATGTTTTGATAAGTTTTAAGGTCTTAATGTCATATTTATAAATAGTACGATTTGTTTCGTCAACAGCATAAACAAAAGTTCCATCAGACGAAACTGCTTCAAAATCGGCACCATCTTGAGGTTGTTTTCGGATAACTTTACAGTTTTTATCGGTTTCAAATAAACCACCAGCGTCACTAACTATAAAGAAAGTATCGGTTTTGCTATCATAACATATATCAGAGGGCTCTGGTATCGTAACATTAACATGTTTAGTAGGTTTCAATTTCATTGCTTTTTGAGCATTTATAGAAAATGAAAAAAGTGTCAATCCTATAATGAGGATATATTTTTTTTTAATCATAATTGATTAGCTTGAAAGGTTAAATTATCTATTTTTTATTCTCGCACATTCAGTTAGTCCTGAACTATCTAAATTTATTTTATTGCAAAATTCCTTTTACAGAAACATTATCAAAACGATCATTTCCAGAAGTTCCTGATGCTGTAGCTCCACTAAAGTTTATTTTTACTTTAAAATTAGGATTATTATTCACACCGCTAATTCCTGTAAAATCAAGTGAAACTAAAGTTGCTGTTGGATCTGTTGACGGATTAATAGTCGTTGTACCCAAGCCAGTTGTAATAAAGTTAATGCCATCTATTGTATAGGAATAATTTTGTGTAGTTGCCCCACTTGATGATATTGCTGTTGCAAATTGCACTACAATAGTTTTGTAACCAGTTGTGGGTAATGACAATAGTAAATTTCTCGTGTCACTTGGATTTCTAGCTCGTAACCCTGAGCCTGCAACTTCACTATTTTGACTATTCAAATCATAACCTGGGGAAAAAGCATCCATATATCCTGCCCCTGAACCTGGATATGTTATTGCTGCTCCACTTGATGGTAGTAATGTTAAATCTGGGTTAACCGATGTCTGAGTTCCGGTTATAGAATTAAAATTCCAATAATGTATTAAAACACTGCTAGGATCAATTACGACATTGTTAGAAATAATTTCTCTGTCATTAGTACATGAAAGTAAAAAAAGAGAGAGCAAAATAAGAAGTGTGTAAGTTTTTTTCATAGTTAAATTTTTATCTTGCAATAATACATATGCTTTTTAAAGAACATGTTAATTTATGGTTAACTCTTTTGTGCAAACTACCTTCTTATGTTAATAAATCATTAAAAAATTTTAAAGAAGTAAAATAGTATTTGATCGTTATTAAATTAATTTTGGGCTTATTTTCTCAAATTAACCTCAAAAATAGAACATCTA
>CAISUR010000061.1 GCA_903888655.1 uncultured Bacteroidota bacterium
GGATACAAAGATGATAAAGGAGGTAATACCGTTAAAGTGTCTTTTTATGGTCGTGATACCAATTTGCATACCCTGTGGGATACGGATATCATTGAATATAAAAATGTAACTCTTGCCGATTTGATGAAGATGAATGCCTATAAACCATCAGAACTTGCGGCAATTCAGCAGATTGATATAACTGCGTGGGCTAAAGATTCTAGAAAATATCTAAAAAATGCCTACAAACTAAATGATGCTAAAATTAGTGATATTTATGTCGATGCCAATTTGCCTGTAATCAAATTACAAATCCTTAAAGCGGGTTTGCGACTGGCGTCTGTTTTAGAACATTACTTTCATAACATTCAATATATTGGTACAAGTACGGTAAACGCTCCAAAAGAAGTGGAATCATCGGAACCAGTAACTGAAATTGAGGTCAATAAAGCCGCTGATTATATCGGAAAACGCGAATCTATTTGTAGTAAAGTATATTCAACTAAAGTGCTGGATTCTAATGGAATGACGTTGTTAAATGTGGGTGGGGAATATCCAAACAGTCCTTTAACGGTGGTTATTTATGCTAATAAATTAAAGAATTACAACTTTGTTCCAGCAGATTATTACAAAGGAAAAAACATTTGTATCACCGGAAAAATCGAATTATACAAAGGAAAACCTGAGATTATTTCGACTTCACAACAAGATATTACCATAAATTAATCTAGGTTGATTGATAACTTTTTCCAATAGACGTATTAAAATAATAACTATTTGATTTGGATTAAAACCTTTTTAATTACTTTTGACTTGTACTATGATTTTACTAACATGATAATTAAATTTTAGTAAAACACTTAACATTAAAAAAATTGAAACTATTTAGCAAACAATTGATTCTAAAAATACGTCATTTTTATTTCGTGTTTTTTTTGTACAACATAGCACTATCAAATGCTCAAACAGCCTTAGATTCTATTAAAATAATGAGTTATAACGTGGGTAATTTTGGTATTGCTTCCACAACAAGTTGCCCATTATTAAATATCAGTACGAAATCTGCGTATTTAAGAACTATTATTAGCTATGAAAATCCAGACATTATTGGTTTAGTAAAAATGAATGCGGATTCCAATTTTTGCACCAACACGGTTCTGACTAATGTGTTAAACCCAGTTTGTAACGGATGTTGGGGTAATGGCAGTTTTAGCAACGTATCCACGTATACCAAAGCCGATATGTTGTATTTTAAAACGAATAAGTTTGGTTTTAAAAATAGTACGGTAATTTACAGTGCCGACCCCAATATTAGTGATATTAAACTCCACAAATTATATTTTAAATCTCCTAATTTAGCAACCACACATGATACTATTTTTTTGAAAATAGTGGTAGCGCATCTTAAATCGGGTTCAGGAAATGCCTCTGACCGAGCTACCGAAATTGGAGGTGCGATGAGTTGGCTAAATGCAAACACTACAACGAACGAAAATATTATTTTTATGGGAGATTTTAATACGACTTCTTCTAATGAAACTTGTTTTCAAAAATTAATAAACTCTACGAATACCAACACAAAATTCTACGACCCAGCAAATCAACTAGGTGATTGGTCTGCCAATCCGAATACTTTTGCTCATTGGCTAACACAGAGCACAAGAACATCAGACCCTGGTGATTGCCTAGCAACAGGAGGTTTAAATGATCGTTTTGACCATATATTGTTAACGTCTTCATTGCTAAACGGTACTAATTCGTTACGTTATATTTCAGGAACGTATCAGGTTGTTGGTCAAGATGGAAATCATGTAGGCGCCTCCTTAATTGATCCACCCACAAATGCAAATGTACCGAGTACGGTAACCAACGCGCTCTATAATATGAGTGAGCATTTGCCTGTTGTTCTTAAATTGGTGGTAAACAATCCTTCCGTTTTTAGCACAAATTCAATCGCTGATTTAGAATCTCAAATTAGTATTACCCCAAATCCATCCACAGCTCAATTTAAAGTACTAATTCCTGAATCAATTAAAATAGATACTATTAAAGTTTTTACGCTCATGGGAGCCGAATTAGTTTCAGAGTCGGTTACTACTAATCCTGAAATCAATTTGTCTCAATTTTCTAAAGGAATCTATTTCATTCAATTGATCGATGAGCATCAAATTTATGTATTTAAAAAGGTGGTGCTTCAGTAATTGATTTAATTTCAATCCTGTAACCTGCTTTAGTCATCGAAATCTTTTAACACTTGTTATTTAAATTTTAAGAGTAGTTGATTCATTTATTGTTATCTTTGATAATAGAAAAAAAATATTTATGAAAACAACCAACACGAATCGAAGAGATTTTATTTTAAATACCAGCAAGGCTGCTGTGGCATTAAGTTTAAGTACGACGCTATTACCTTCAATTGCAAGTGCGGTAACAAAAAAGGAGGAATCAATTGAAGATGTAAAATTCAAACAACAACCCCTCTTGTACAAATTTGATAGTTTGCAAGCTGCCATTGATGCCCAAACTATGGAAATTCATTACACCAAACATGCGGCTACTTATTGCAAAAATTTGAATGAAGCATATGCTGCCGAGGTGGGAACGGGAACTAAATCGTTGGAAGATATTTTAGCTTCTATCTCAAAATTTTCTGTGAAAATGAGAAACAATGCGGGAGGGCATTTTAATCACGAAATGTTTTGGAAGTGTATGAAACCTAATGATGCATCCGATAACAAACCAAGTGCTAGGCTAGCACAAAAAATCACTAAAGATTTTGGTTCCATAGAAGCATTTAAAACTCAATTTGATGACGCTGCTAAAACTAGATTTGGTAGTGGTTGGGCTTGGTTAGTACAATCAAAAGAAGGCAAATTAGTTATTGGCTCAACTCCAAATCAAGATAATCCATTAATGGATTGTAGCGAATTAAAAGGCAAACCGCTGTTGTGTTTAGATGTTTGGGAACACGCTTATTATTTGCGTTATCAAAACAAAAGAGTAGACTACATCAGCAATTGGTGGAAAGTAGTAGATTGGAATTATGTAGAAAATAATTTAGGATAAAATCTTTATTTTCTAAAAAAAAACTGCAGATTCGCTACTAATTAAAATTTGCGATTTTGCGGTTTTTACTTTAATATCGGTTACAATAAGATTTTGAAATTGGTCAACGTTACATTGTAATAATGGCGTAATACAAAGGCAATCCGAAAGTAATATTGAAAGGAAACGTTACGGCTAATGCCATTGGTAAATACAACCCCGGATTTGCATTAGGAACTGCAATTTTCATAGCCGCGGGAACAGCAATATAAGAAGCACTGGCCGCTAACACTGAGAATATAAATCGATCTCCTATCTCAGGAGTGATGTAGCTGCTGAAATAGGCTACTAGACATCCATTAACTAAGGGAATCGCTACAGCAAAAAGAGTTGTAAACCAACCATTTTTGATGAATTCGTTTAATTTTCTTCCACTTGTTATTCCCATATCTAATAAGAACAGCACTAAAAAACCTTTAAATAAATCGGTTGTAAAAGGCTTAATTCCTTGTGCTTGATCTTGATTGGCAAGAAATCCAATGAGTAAGCTTCCGAGAATAAGGAGCACACTTCCATTTGTTAATGAATGTTTGATAATATTAGAAATTTTTAGACTACTATCTTTTTTAAACCATGAAATTAACATTACGCCTACAATTATTGCGGGTGCTTCCATAAGTGCCATAATAGCCACCATGTGACCATTAAAAGTTACTTTTTGAAATTCTAAAAATGAAACAGCCGTTACAAAAGTTACCGCACTTACCGATCCATAAGCTGCTGCAATGGCTCCTGCATTTTCGATACCTAATTTCTTTTTTAATATGAAAAATGTATAGAGAGGAATCGCGATTGATAGTGCTATTCCAAAAAGAATGGACCAAATCACCGAAAGGTTCAAGTGACTGTGAGACAGTTCTTGACCACCTTTAAATCCTATTGAAAACAATAAGTATAAGGAAATAAATTTAGATGAATTGGCTGGAATTTCTAAATCACTTTTCAGTTGAACAGCAATAATTCCCAACAGGAAAAATAATAAGGCAGGACTAGTTAAATTGTCTAATAATACTTGGTAATTCATCTTTTTAAATTTTTAAAATGTTGTTTCTTGTGCTCTTTGTAATCGGTCATTCAAACTAACGCCAATTCCAATTTCAGGGAATCTTTCGGCAATAATTAAATCAAATTTTTTATCATCCATTAGATGCATAGCGGCATATAAATTAGTGGCGGCTTCTTCCAAATTTCGATCTTCTGTTAACAGGATATGCTTTTGAGAAGCTAATTCAACATCGGGTTTTGTAAATAATAGAAATCCTACATTTTCATCAGCATGAAGTCGTATACTTTCCTTAATAGTTGTGCTTACCTCGAATTTTGTTTTTGGGGAATAATGTTTACTTAACATGCCCGGAGCCTCTGGACTAGCTGCCGCTTTATTTTTTATCTCAATAACTCCAATGCAGTTTTCAATAGTTTCTTTTGAAATAGCACCTACTCGATACAGTATGGGTCTGTTATTGTCAAATCCGATGATGGTAGATTCAATTCCTTTTTCACAATGACCACCATCGAGAATTAATTGAATTTTATCTCCGAGTTGTTTTTTGACGTGCTCCGCAGTGGTAGGACTTATATAACCAAACGGATTCGCACTAGGTGCTGCTAATGGAAAATCAAGTTGATGCAGTAATTCTTGTGTTAATGGATGTGCGGGAACTCGAACACCAACGGTATCTTTTCCAGAAGTAACAATATCTGGGATATTCTCTTTTTTTGGAAGGACTAAAGTTAGCGGACCAGGCCAAAAAGTTTCTGCTAAATTTTTTGCGATTGGAGGAATATCTTTAGCGACCTCATCGAGATAATCAATAGATTTAATATGAACGATTAGGGGATTGTATAAAGGTCTTTTTTTTATATCAAATATTTTTTGAATTGCTGTTTTATCAAAAGCATTAGCAGCTAATCCATAAACCGTTTCCGTTGGAATCGCTACGACGTCTCCTTTGGTTAAAATCTCTTTTGCTTGTTGCAGTACTGTATTCATTATTTAGGGATTGCAAAAATCACAATACATGGGATCTTCGGTTTCTTTTCCGTTAGGGAATTTTTTTTCGAGTTCATACTTGCATTTTTGACATTGATACAAATGTGAATAAATAGATTTGGTTTTTGATTTGCACCATTCACAAGGTAATCCTGAAATGGCTTTCACCACACCAAACCCAGGTGTTTGACATTCTGGACAAAGCGATTTTATTTTTGAAAGCAATTCTATTGCAGCCTTTTCAATCACTTTCATTCGAGTAGGATTGTATAAAGCTCGCATATCGGTTTCTACAATAAAACTAGAATTTTCTTTAAAAAGGAGGTTTGCTTTTTCTTCCAGTTCCTTCCATGATTGAATCCCTTTGTAAAGATTTTGATTAGTCAAATCCTTTAAAATCAACCCGTGTGAAGGAAAATTTGAAAGTTTTGCAAAATCATTTAGTTCTTCTGTAGAATTGACCGTTGCTGTATTAAAATTGGTTTCTAAGCTCAACTCACGAACCACAATTTCTAAATTATTTTTTTTATCAATAAAAATCAAAAGTTCTTCATCGGCACTTGCCATAAAAAGTACGGGATGATTCCCAAAAGAACCTTCGCTGGCTATTCCTAAATCACAATCGGTTTCCTCCATTGCTATTAGACACTTCTTTTTTACGGTTTCATAAGACGAATCTTTTCGTTCTATTTCACCTGTAAAAGTTCCTAATGCATCTGTATTGAAATCGTCAGGTGCAAAGCATTTTACACCTAAGTCGGTTTCAAATAAAGGTCTAATAACTTTTTCCTTGTGATGTTTTGTCGCAATTACGAGGGTTCTATTTTCAAACATTTTTTAAAGTAATACTGATGTTACTTTTAATTTCTAATTCAAGATTATGGTCACGAGCATATTCCATTAAAAGTTTTAATTTTTCTGCTGTTTCATTCAATTCATTCACTCTAGCGTTTGAATTTGAAATAGAGGTATTAAAGCGGATGTGATTACTAAAAGCGTCCAAATTGTGAAAATTAATTTTGGTATTAATCATTTCCATCAGCAGTTTTTGGGCTTCCTCAGGTTGAAAAACACCTTCAATCAATTTAAATTCTTGATCACTTTTCATGAGTTAACTAATTTCAATTTCACTAAAAATCTTGCTATTTTCTGATTTAGAAGCAATATGATTTCGCAATTCAGATACTTTATTTTGCAATGCGATGATTTTACTTTCTTTTGTTTTAATATCTTCCTCGTTGTGAGAATTATGAATTTTATTTTCCAAAAACTTAATCTTTACTTGTACCATTTGAGTAATCAACTCCAAAGTTTCAAGTGCTGTAAATTCGCCGTTAATGAGTTGCATTTTCATGTTTTTTACGTTTTAAATTATTGTCCTTGTCCTAAAGAGAATCCAGCAACACCATCAAAATAATATAGATTTTCGGTTTTAATAGTATCTAATCCGTTTTCTTGAAATTGTGTCAATAAGCTTATAATTTCGTTTTTGTCTAATGTTTTTCCCTCGTTTGCTTTGTAGCGACAACGCCAGTGATCCGTACAAAATGTTTGTTTGAAACCTTCTGGCCACACTTTAATTCCTCTATTAGTAATCATATTTAATGTGGCATTTGGAGATTTTATTTTTTGTAATAGTACAGCCAATTCATTAGCATCAGTACCATTCCAGTGAACAAATACATCATGTCCAACTAATTCTTTCTTGGCTTGTGGTTTTTTAGTGTATTTAGGCAAAACCAAACCTTCACTTTGTTGGTAATTAACCGCTTTTAATTGAGTTGGTTTCTGTCCTAAATTAACTATAATTGCTTCTGCAAATTCCTTTGTACCTACTTTTTTTGAACTTTTTCCTTCTGTAAAGATGTCATAGGTGTGAATTCCATCTTCTAATGTTTTCAACCAAGCATTTTGAACTAAAGTAGCCACTTTATTTTGTCCCAAATGATTTAGCATCATAACTGCTCCTTGCAACAATCCCGATGGGTTTGCCATGTTTTGTCCCGCTCTTCTTGGCGCCGAACCGTGAATAGCTTCAAACATCGCGCACTCTTCACCAATATTTGCAGAACCTGCTAATCCTACAGAACCTGCAATTTGAGCCGCTATATCAGAAAGTACATCTCCATATAAATTTAAGGTAACAATTACATCAAATACTTCTGGAGTATCAGCCATTTTTGCAGCACCTATATCAATGATCCAATGTTCTTTTTCAATTTCTGGATATTCTTCTCCGATTTCATCAAAAACTTTATGAAACAAACCATCCGATTGCTTCATGATGTTATCTTTTGTGAAACAAGTTACTTTCTTTCTTCCATATACTTTCGCATATTCAAACGCATAACGAACAATTTTCTCACATCCTGGACGACTTATTATTTTTAGGCATTGTACTACTTCGTCGGTTTGTTGGTGTTCGATACCAGCATATAAATCTTCTTCATTTTCACGAATAATAACAATATCCATTTCGGGATGTTTAGTTTCTACAAATGGATGTAAGCTAACACAAGGGCGAACATTAGAGTATAATCCTAAAAATTTTCGGGTGGTAACATTTAAACTTTTATAACCACCACCTTGAGGAGTTGTAATTGGTGCTTTCAAAAACACTTTATTTTTAATAATGGTATCCCAACTTTCCTTTGCAATTCCTGAAGTATTTCCGGATAAATATACTTTTTCACCTACTTCAATCTCGTCAATTTCAATTTGAGCACCAGCTGCTTTAATAATTTCTAAAGTAGCATCCATGATTTCTGGACCAATTCCGTCTCCTTTTGCGATAGTTATTCTTTGCATTTTTTTTAGTTTTAATTGTTCGATGCAAATCTAAACGCAATTATGTATAAATTTTTATTTACATTTGTTATATGATATATAAAATATTTTTATGAATTATACTTTACATCAATTACGTCTTTTTGTGAAAATTGCAGAAACAAAAAGTATTACAAGGACTTCGGAAGAGTTATTTTTAACGCAACCTGCTGTTTCAATTCAGTTGCGAAATTTTCAAAATCAATTTGATATTCCGTTAACCGAAATTATTGGCAGACAACTTTTTGTAACCGAATTTGGTTCAGAGATAGCAATATTAGCCAAAAAAATATTAGAGGAAGTAGATGAAATTCAATATAAGACACTTGCTTTCAAAGATATTTTAGCGGGAAAATTAAAAATATCAGTAGTTTCTACAGGCAAATATGTAATGCCTTTTTTCTTAACCGATTTTTTAAAAAAGTATCACTATGTCGAATTGTCTATGGATGTTACAAATAAACAAAAAGTGTTAAAAAGTCTAGAGCAAAATGAAGTAGATTTTGCGTTGATTTCGGTTTTGCCGACAGATGTCAAAGTGGAATCTGAAATCTTATTGGAAAATAAATTGTTTTTGATGGGAAATAGGCCATTAAAAGAGGATCAAAGTGTGTCCCAAAAAAGTGTTTTCAATCAAATTCCAATGATCTATAGAGAGGAAGGTTCTGGAACCCGCCACGTCATGGAAAAGTTTTTTGAAAAAAATAAAATTGAAACTAAAATGACGATGCAATTGGCCACCAATGAAGCCGTTAAGCAGGCTTTATTAGCAGGATTAGGTTATTCGATAATGCCACTAATTGGATGTAAAAGCGAACTTATGAACGAACAATTGCACATAGTTCCTGTTACTGGATTTCCAATAAAATCTGATTGGCGCTTGATTTGGTTGAAAGATAAAATGTTATCGCCAGTTTCATTGGCGTATCTAAAATTCTTATCCGTCAATAAGTCAAAAATTATTGCCGACAATTTTTCATGGATTTCTAGTTATTGATATTAAATAAAGGAATGAATCAAATTTGAATCTACCTTAATTGAGCACCTAATTCGCTTTCAAAATTCGACTGTAATTTGGTCATGATTTTATCAATTTGAGAATCGGTTAAAGTTTTTGTTGAATCTTGAAGCACAAAACTAACAGCATACGATTTCTTTCCTTCTGGCAGATTTTTACCTTCATAGACATCAAATAAATTAATGTCTTTTAAAATCGATTTTTCTGTTTGACGCGCAATCTTGTATATTGATTCAAAGGCAACATTAGAGTCTACTAACAAAGCAAAATCTCGACGTACTTCAGGATATTTTGGAATGGCTGTAAATTTAATTTTTTCCGATAATAATTTAATTACCAAATCCCAGTTGAACTCGGCATAAAAAACTTCTTGTTTGATGTCAAAGTATTTCAGTATTGATTTTTTTACCGTTCCCATTTCTACTAAAACATCGTTGCCTAGAGCAAAAGCAATTCCTTCCGCAAAAATATCATTAGTTATAGGAGCATTTTGTGTTTTATCAAATCCTAATCGAGATAAAATTCCAGTTATAGTTCCTTTAAACAAAAAGAAATCGGTTGGTTTTTGAGTATTGGCCCAACTTTCAGCAGTTCTATTTCCGGTGATAAAAAGTGTTAGGTGTTTCTTTTCATTAAAACCAGAGAGTAATTTTCGATAGCTTTTTCCGAATTCAAACAGTTTTAAATCACTATTTTTTCTATTGATATTATAAGATATTGCTTCTAAACCAGAAAATAACATTGATTGTCGCATCACCGATAAATCATTGCTCAAAGGATTAAGCATGGTAACATTATATTCATCTTTCAATAGTTCTGATAATTGAATATATTCTGGAGTAGTCAATGAATTGGCCATCATTTCATGGAAACCAATTGAATTTAATTGTGAGGCAATGATATTTTGAACTTTATAATCTTCAGTTCTTGATGATTTAGCGACAGTAGCATTTAATTTTTTAGTAAAATTAATGTTGTTGTACCCATAAACACGAAGAATTTCTTCAATTACATCAACTTCTCTCTGCACATCAACACGATAGGCAGGAATTGTTAAACCCAGACCAGCATCAGAAGTGCTATTGACTTTGATATCTAAGGATGCTAATATCTTTTTAATGGTTTCTTTTGGTAAGTCTTGTCCAATTAATTTGAATGCTTTTTCATAGTTTAAAAAGACACTAAAATCGGGTAATTTTTTAGGATATAAATCAATTATATCGGAAGTTATTTCTCCTCCAGCAACTTCTTGAATTAATAAAGCGGCACGTTTTAGCGCATATTCTGTAATTTCAGGGTCAATTCCTCTTTCGAAACGGAAAGAAGCATCAGTGCTTAATCCATGACGCTTAGCCATTTTACGAATAGTAACCGGATTAAAGTATGCACTTTCTAAAAATATAGTTGATGTATTTTCAGTAACTCCCGAATTTTTTCCACCAAAAACACCAGCCATACACATCGGACCTTTATCGTCACAAATCATCAAATCTTCCTCGTGTAAAGTTCTTTCTATATCATCAAGAGTAACAAATTTAGTTCCTGATGCGACTGTTTTTACAATTACTTTTCCATGAATCATTGCCGCGTCAAAGGCATGTAATGGTTGTCCTAATTCATGTAAAACATAATTAGTAACATCAATAATATTGTTTTTTGGAGTCAATCCAACTGCTTTCAAACGGTTCTGTAACCAAGATGGCGATGGTTTAATTGTGATTCCTGAAATAGTAACCCCGCAATATCTTGGAGCCAACTTTGAATCCACAACGTTTACATCTATTTTCAATATACGTTTGTCTACTTTAAATTTAGAAACCGATGGCGTAATTAATTCTAGTGACGCATTTTTTTGAATGAGAGCCGCACGTAAATCACGAGCTACTCCCATGTGGGACATGGCATCGGCACGATTTGGAGTTAAACCAATCTCAAAAACTTCATCATTTTCAATATTGAACACTTTAGCTGCTGGAGTTCCTGGTTTAAGATTTTCATCCAAAACCATAATTCCTTCATGGCTTGTCCCCAATCCTAATTCGTCTTCGGCACAAATCATTCCGTGACTTTCTTGACCGCGAATTTTTTCTTTTTTGATTTCAAATTCAGAACCTTCTTTATCAAAAAGCTTAGTTCCAATAGTAGCAACAGGCACTTTTTGTCCAGCCGCAACATTAGTAGCACCACAAACAATTTGAACTGGAGTTCCGTTTCCTAAATCAACTGTTGTAACTTTAAGTCGGTCAGCATCGGGATGTTTTTCGCAAGTTAGTACATGACCAACTACAACACCTTCTAATCCGCCTTTAACGGATTGGTATTTTTCAACCATTTCTACTTCAAGTCCTAAATCGGTTAGAATATTTGAAATATCTTCAGATGGAGCGTCTATTTTTAAAAATTGTTTCAGCCAGTTGTATGAAATCTTCATGGTTTGCGTGTAAATAATTTAATGATGCAAAGATAAAATTAATTGACCAATGTGCCAATTTGCTTTGGTTTTAATTTTAGAATTGAAAATCGAGTTTTAAATTAGAGATTTTGTATGGAAAGAATGGTTAATTAAAAATGCATTAGTAAAGGATTTAATACATATTAAATAGCTTTAAGTAGCTAATCTTATCTATTTTATTATAA
>CAISUR010000062.1 GCA_903888655.1 uncultured Bacteroidota bacterium
CTAAATTAATATTAATTGCAAGATAAGTTATAACAGTACTTAATGTATAATCTTTTTCGTAAATATTTACATTTAAAAAACTACCATCTCTTAATGCTTGTGTTATAGTATATTTTAATCCGTATGACATTATGCTAAACTTATATTTTGTCCTTTAAGTGCAGATGATTTTTGAGTTCTATTTAAAGATACTAATAAATCTTGCCCTCTTAAAACAAATTGTCCTCCATTTGAATTGTTTGTTCCACTCATTGAACCTGCATTAAAAGTATTACTCATCATAGAACCTAATTTAGATAAAGGCATTATTGCTTCTGGACCTGCTTCTCCAATCATTCCAATTGAAGCTCTTGTAGTAATTCCTCCATCTGCATGAGGTCCACTATATCCACCACCAAATGCCGAACTTACTGCACCAACTGCTGCAAAAACTCCTTTTAATTCAGGGAAACTATCTAATAAAGCTTTAAATATTAAACCTTCAATTATTGCAGCAGCTATTTGTTCTACCATTTTTGCAAAAGCATTTCCTATTACTTCTAATGGATTTTGACCTTTTTTAATTGCATCAAAAACGCTAAATAAAGCATTAGTTACATCTTTAGATAAAGTTTTAGCAAAGTTTTTATAATCTTGTTCTTGTATTTTTAATTGTTTAGCATTTTCAGCAGCGGCATCATCTTCTAATTTATATGCTTCTACTCTTTTTTCTGCATCTTTTTTTAATAATTCCCCTATTCCTGTTTCAGAAGACATTTGTTCTTTAAGAACTTTTAATTTAGAAGTAAAATAAGATATTCTTTTTTGCTCTGCTTTAAATGCTTCTTCTGGAGTTTCTCCTAATATATAACTTAAATCTTTTTTACCCATCTTTTCAGATAAAATCTTTTCAGGATAAAATTCAAGTCTTTGTTGTTTTAAAATAGCTTCATAATCAGTTTTTTCTATTATTGGTTTTTTAGATTTATCAGGGAATAAATTAAAACCACCTTGTTTTGAAATATTGTCTGATTCAGCTTGTGCCTTTTTTTGAATACCTTGATATAATTTAACAATTTCAGCTTGAGTATTTATTTCAACATCTTTAAATCCTTGTGCAGTTCTTTTATTTATTGCTGAAAAATTAACTACATCAATTTGACCTGATAAATTAGCACCTGATACAAAACCTTTATATTCGCTTAAAGATTTTTGTTCTATTAATTTTTGTTTTAAAAATTCTTCTGATGCTTTTTTACCTGCTGCATCTGCTAATGCTCTTTGAAAAGAAGCCTCAATATAATCTTTAGTTTTATTTTTAAATACTTCTTCTGCACTATTAATATCAGTTTTTGAACCAAAAATTTCTCCTAATTGGTCATTGTAAATTTTAAGTGCTGCATTACCAGTAATTATTCCTTTATTATATTCATCAAAAGCATTTTTAACTACATTTACTTTATCTACTGCTGAAGTAAATTCTGTTCCTATACTTGTTAATGAATTTTTATATGCTTCTTGAGCAGTTAAAGGTGTTTTAAAAAATTCAGAAATTTTATCTTTATTTGATTCAATAATACCAATTAATGCAGAAAATCCTAAAACAACACCAGCAGGTCCAGTTAATGCAGAACCTAATTGAGATAAAGCATTACCTACTCCTCCGCTAGTCATTGCAATTCTAGACAATGAATTACCAAACATTGAAAGTCCATTAGCACCTTGCGTAAGTGAACCACTTGCAAATTCTCTTGTAACTCTATCTAATGAACCTAATGCTCTAAATGAATTTGTCCCTTGTTGTGTTAAATTTTTTTCTAAAGATTGACCTGTTTTATTAAGTTCAACTTGTAAATTTTGAATTTGTGTATTTAATATCTGTAATTTTAATTCTGCTGAATTTAATATTGTTGGAGCATTTGTTTTATCAGATATAATTTGTTGTACTCTTATATATTCAGCTTGTAATTCCTTTAATTTAGAAATTGCTTGTGAAACGTCAAAAGTAACTTCACCTTGAAATTTATTTGAACTTGATGATGCCATAATATTTTAATTTACTCCGTATAACTCCAAAGTTCGTAAAAGTTGGTCACTTGATAAATATTGTTCTTCTTCAGGCTCTTCAATATCATCAATTTGGGGTATATGCCAAAATGAAGTTATTGATTTTGGATGTTTGTCTGAACTATTACTTAAGTATATAATATAGGCGAGGTTTCGAGTCCTCGCCCATTCATTTACTTCCCTTCGTTCCGTTCCCAAAACTATAATACTATAATCTTTCCAAGTCATTTCCCAAAATTCGCTTGGTCTTATTCCACATTCAGCAGCTTTCACTAGAATATCATCCCAAGTTAGCTTTTTGAGGCTTTTTTTTTCTCGGTTTCTTTTGGACCACTAACATCAATATTAGTACTTGTTAATATATAAGTAAAATAATCAACTAATTGACCATCAGCCTTAAAAATAGAGCCTATTTCATCTATCCATTCACAAACATCATCTTCATTATAAATTATTTCTTCTTTTTTACTGATACAAGCTGACTTATAGCCAATATAAAAAAGTTTAACAATTATATCTAAGTTTC
>CAISUR010000063.1 GCA_903888655.1 uncultured Bacteroidota bacterium
TACTTCATGACCGATAAAATCAATCAAGACTTCTCCAATACTTATGATATCTATTGACTTCAATTTAAAAAACTAATTTAAAATTATTATGTAACGATTGATGCACTAAAACTGCTGCTGCTGCACTCCAAGCACAAAAAGAAACTCCGTTGGGTTCTTGTGTTTGCGTATTGAAATTTTCATAAAAAGAATACTCATTTATAGCATTGGCATGATTTATTTTTTCTAAAATCAAATTTCCTGCTGTATCTTCTGATTTTGAAAGCAAAGCCAACCCAAAAAATCCGTTTACCATGGACCAACTGCCGCCATTGTGAAATTCGTAAGGGTAATTTCTGAATTCGTATTTGCAATTATTTTTCAATAAATTCCAATGTTCATCTTCTTGAAAAATTGGCGGCCAAAAAGCGGGCAACAATCCAAGTTTTGTTTCGGACGCAAGTGATTTAGAATAAGCAACAATTGCATTTTGATGCTCACTCGAACCAATATTCAGCAATAAAATCAAAGAATTAGCAAAAGCATCAAAGGGTGTTTTGTAACCCGAAGGCGAAAACGAACAAGGCAAATATGCTTTAAAATCAACTTCATTGTAAGCACGCTCATGATATTTCTCGCCAATTGAATTTGGGAAGAAATTAATTTCAATCTGCTTAGTAATGTGTTCTATTTTATCTGAAATGATCTCGCTTTTAGCAAAATGATTGTAACTTTTTAAAGCCCAAATTCGTAACAATTGATCGTACAAAACATAACCATCCGTGATATATTCATCGGCCCAATTTCCTGAAAGTGGCACATAAATAAGATGTTTATTATTGAATTCCCAAGAATCTAAAAGCGTTAAACATTTTTCAATAGGCGACTTATATTGTGCTACAAATGCCGCATCATTGAACTGCAAACCGTATTGACAAATTCCAATTACAAACCAAGTAACCGCGTCAACTCTTCCCGCTAAACCACCATAACTGACATCAGTCTTATCTTTATTGATTAAAACATTGGATGGAATAGTTCCCATTTTATGTTGATGATTGGCTAATGTTTCTAAGGTATTTTTAAAAGTGTTTATCAGTTGTTCATCGCCTGATGCTAATGAAGCTAAGCCACATATAACTCCGTCACGTGCCCAAACTCGTTGATAGTTAGTAGTGTTTTCTGCACTAGCTAAAAATCCGTTTGGTGTAGCAACTTTATGCAATAATTCGATGGCTTTACGATACGCTACATTAGGCATGACTTTCTTTTTTGGTGTTCATAAATAAAGTACAAATGGCACTTAAAACCAATAAAACTCCAGCAAAAGTAATGGCTAATCTTGGATCATTATTTAGAAAATGTTTCATAATAAATCCGAATGTGATGGTTTGAATGAACATCGGTATCACAATCATCATGTTGATAATTCCCATATAAACTCCGTATCGTTCTTTTGGGATTTTACTAACAACCATTAGATAGGGAATTCCCATCATGCTTGCCCAGCCAATTCCGAAACCTGTTATTGCAGGGAATAATAAGTATTTATTTTCGATATGTGGGAAAATCAAAAACCCAATTGCCGCAAGCGATAAACAAGTAAAATGCACGTATTTTGCCGAGTATCTTTTAGCAAATCCTACTAAAGCAAACGCCACTAAAAACGTAACAACATTATACCAACCATTAACTAAACCTGTCCAACTAACCGCTTCGCCGTATAATTTCATGTTTTTTTCTGGTGTGGTGTTCCAAACCGAAAGCGCAATACTTTTAGAGGAATTTTGCCAATAACAAAACAAAGCATACCATTGAAACAAATAGACTAATGCCAATTGCCACATTACTTTTGGCATATGTTTGATGGCTTTTAGAATATCAATGAATGGCGTGATTACATTTAACGATTCGGATTGCATTTGTTGTAATTCTTCTTCAGATGGCGGGATTTCTTTTGTAGTATGCGAGCTCCACCAAACCGAAGCAATAGAACATAAAGCACCAAGAAAGAACGAAGCAAAAACCCAAGTGGGCAATTTGCCTGTTGTTCCTATAAAAATTAGTGGGAAAATGAATAACGATACATTGGCTAATGTTTGTCCGAAACCCGTAAAAAAACTCTGTGCCTGAAAACCTGTTGGTTGTTGCGATTCATCTAATTTATCGGCAATAAAAGCACGATACGGTTCCATTGCCGTGTTATTTCCTGCGTCTAAAATCCACAACAAACCTGCAGCCATCCAAAGTGAGCTACTAAAAGGAAACAGAAATAAAGCTAAACTGCATATCAAAGCACCAATAAGAAAATAAGGTTTTCTTCTGCCTCCAAATTTTGGCAACCACGTTTTATCACTCAAAGCACCAATTAAAGGTTGGATTAATAAACCAGTTAAAGGTCCGGCAAGATTTAATAATGGTAATTGATCTGGACTTGCGCCAAGAAAATCATAGATAGGATTTACAGCACTTTGCTGCAATCCAAAACTATATTGAATACCAAAAAAACCAACATTCATATTGATTATTTGCCAGAAGCTTAAATACGGTTTTTTTAGCATTATATTATTGTATTAATTTTTTCAAGAAATCATCGAAGTTACTATTGTTAGTGAAAATTTCACCATATTTATCGATTACTGGGATTCCGAGATTGTTCAAACTAATATTGGCTTTTTTTAATTTGGCTAACATTTCATTTAAAGCTTCTTTATTGGTATCAATATCAAAAAAAACAAAAGGAATTTTATGTTCTATCAAAAGATTTTTAGAAGCAATACAATAATGACAATCGGGACTTCCATAAAGAATTATTGTTTTCGTTTTTTCAACAACTGGTTCTGATTTGGGATTGGTTTGTGCATTCGCATTACTGTGAAGCACAAACAAAACAATTATAAAAACAAATTTTCTAATCATAAAAGCCATAATTTAGTTACAAAACTAATGGTAATTTATTAAAAATAATTCCTGTATCAAAGTGATACAGGAATTATTAACTAAACAAATTAAACATGAATCGTTTTAAAATCTATAAGAAACAGCCATAGAAATTGATCTTCCTGGCAATGGTCTTGCTCTTACATAATTTACTGTATTTTCTGTAATACTACCTTCTTCAGTCTCGGTAATAGCTAACGTATTGAATAAATTGTTACCTGATAAATTTAATGACAATCCTTTGGTTAATGTAACATCTACAAATCCGTTTACCAACATAAATCCTTTCATTACCAATTTGTTTTCATCTTGTGTAAACGCTTTAGATTGTCCAATAAAACTTAATCCGAAAGCATTTTTACCTTTATTAAATTTGTATGATGGAATAAAATTGTACATTAATTTTGGTTGTCTTCTTGGCTCATTTCCTTGATAAGTTCCTGAAGATATTTGTGCTTTTGTATAAGTGAAAGCACCTCTTAACGATAAGTCTTTGTTTACGTTGCATGCTGATTCTAACTCTAAACCAGTTGATTTATAATTATTTTTCACAACAGCGGTTGGATTCGTAGCTTCAAAACCTGTTTGTTCATCGGTTTGAGCATTAAAGACAGTTGCATAAACATATCCTTTAGAGAATTTTTGTTTGAAACCCACTTCAGTTTGTGTCAAGAAATCTAGGGAGTTTACATAATTTCCATCCATATAATTCAATCCAGAGAACAAAATTCTATCGGCTTTGGCAGAAGCACCTCTACTCGTTCTAGCAAAAATAGCCTGAGAAGGTGATAGCGTATAATTAGCACCAAATGAATATGATGTGTAGTGATAATCATAATGAACCGCTGTTGTAGCAGCATTATTAATAGCCGAAACACTCGTTTCTGGAGCAGAAATAACACCATCATGATTCACATCGTAAGCTACTTGAGAACTTCCAGCAAACGAACCGGTTACTTTACCCATATCATAACGAACACCTCCCTCTAAAGACAATTTATCCGTAACTTCAACAGCAACACTAGCATAAGGAGCTGATACGTTATATTGAGTATCATAATTTCTAGTACAACAGTTTCCAAAAGCAGGAACTCCATATGCATACAAACCGTTTTGAGAAAGCGCACCACCAGAAGCACTAGTAACGTTAATTAATCTTGGATTATTATCTGAAACTTCTTGTAAATAAGAGTTCCATGTCCATGACATTGAAATGTTTTGCAATGATTTAAAATAACCAGCTGTTAGCGATACTTTATCAAACTTTTTAGTCACTTTTAAATCATTCATAAAGTTATTCAAATTGTTTAATTGTGTATCAAACATAACAATTCTGGAAACTAATCCGTTTGGATTATTGAATGGCGCACCATTATCGGCATACGATAAAGTAGCACCTGTTCCAAATGAATTGGCTATAGCCGATGCCGAACCTACTTCAGCTGGAAATGGAGCTATAAAACCACCGTTGTTAGATGAAAATCTTCCACTTTCAGAAATTTTCCAATTGTTATCTAAATTAAAGTTAGCACTTGCTCCGATAGCTTTAGTAACAGGGTGCATTCCATCAGAAACTGCAGTTCTTCTTGATTCTCCGTCAGCACCAAGACCGATATTATGGTCTAAATATACTGATTGTAAAGCACCATGCGTGGCATCAAAACCGCTAATACTTCCCCAAGTAGGATTGGCATTAGTTCCCGAAACTTGCAAAGGCATTGGCATATAAGCTGCGGCTCTATCATCTAATAATTTTGCATAAACGGTAATCGATCCTTTTTCAAATTCTTTGGTTACATTAAATTTGAATTGACCACCATTATTAGCAGTAAATCCGGTTTTTCTTACTCCTTCGCCCACTCTGTAGAATCCACCGGTGTGAAAATATAAACCATCGCCAATTTTGGTTCCGTAATCAAAATCAGTTCTGAAATTATTATAATCCATACCAAAGCCTGTTGTAACGTTTCCGCCTTCTGTTTTACCGGTTTTACTAATAAAGTTAATGATTCCTCCCGGAGAGTTTGTTGCTAAAATGGAAGCAGAACCCCCACGGATAGCCTCTACTTTTGCCACGTTTCCGTCAAATCTTGTAAAAATATCAGAAGTTGCAAAAGCAATATCACCAAATAATAATACAGGAAGTCCATCTTCTTGAATTTGTAAATATTTAGAACCCCCAGAAGAAATAGGCACCCCACGAACTGCTATGTTGGCATTTCCTTCACCACCTGAAGATTCTGAACGAATACCCGGAATGGTTCTGAAAATTTCAGCAGTTGATCTTGGAGCCGATTGTTCTACTTGTTTTACATCTAAAGTCGTAATCGAAACACTAGATTTCAATTTGGCTCTCGGATTGATTACTCCAGTAACTACAACTTCTTCTAGGTTGGCTGCATCTTCTTGAATAGTAAAATCCATTGTGGTTGCACCGTTGACTTGAACGTCTTTTTTTAGTGTTTTAAATCCAATGTAGGTAACCGATATCGTAATGGTTCCATTTGGAATTCCAGAAATAGAGTAACTTCCATCGGCATTGGTGGTCGTAGCTTTCGAGCCTGCTACAACATTTGCTCCCACTACAGGTACACCTTTGTTGTCATTTACTTTTCCTGATAAAACACCTCCTTGAGCAAATGATTGATTGAATAGCAAAACAAGCGCTAGAAACATCATTTTTTTCAAAAAATTAGTAATTTTTTTCATTTTTAGATTTTTGTTTGATTAATAAAAAAGGTTGTTTAATTCTTCGAAATTATATTTTTTGTTAACATAAAATTACGAAATCAGTATCGAAAACGTTTTCGAAAGTACCGAAAACGTTTTCGATTTCATAATTGATTTTTTTTTATCATATTTGTTTCATGAAAGAGACAACTTTAAAACAAATTGCCGAGGCGTTAGGGATTTCTATAACAACGGTTTCTAAAGCATTAAAAAACTATCCCGATGTCAGTGAAAAAACTAAAAAATCGGTTTTAGAATTGGCACAATCATTACACTATACTCCCAATAGCTTTGCAGTAAATCTTCGCACCAAAGAATCACGTACCGTTGGTTTAATAATACCCGAAGTGGTGCATCACTTTTTTTCAAATGTTATTAACGGAATTATTGCCGAAGCTGAAAAGAACGGTTATTTGGTTATCATCTTACAATCTAATGAATCGTTGGAATTAGAAAAAAAACAAGTCGAGCTTTTAATTAATAAAAGAGTGGACGGTATCATCATGTCGCTTTCTAATGATTCCAATGATGAACAGCACATCAAAGAAATATTAAAAAGAGAAATTCCATTAGTGCAATTTGATAAAATATCTAAATTTATTTTGAGCTCCAAGGTTGTCATTAATGACCAAAAAGCAGCCTTTGAAGCTACTGAACATTTGATAAAAAAAGGCTGTAAAAAGATAGCACATATTCGCGGACCAGTGAATCCTCAAAATGCGATAGATCGTTTTTTGGGGTATAAAAAGGCCTTGGAACAGTATAACATTCCGTTTGACTATAATTTAGTGTATACCTGTAAAAATGTAACTTTTGAAGAAGGAAAATTATTTGCATCTCAAATAGTTAAGGAGCAACCCGATGTTGACGGAATATTTGTGATTACCGATTTGGTTGCTGTTGGCGTATTATCTTATTTTAATGAACACCATATTAAAGTTCCCAACGATATTAAAGTGATTGGTTTTAGCAATTGGTTTATGTCACAAGTTATAACCCCAAAATTGAGTACGGTTGACCAACCCAGTTATGAAATGGGAGTAGCCTCTTTTCATTTATTACTTGAAGAAATGAATTGTCGTAAAGAACTGATTCCATTTGCGCCAAGAACCATTGAGTTACCGACAAATATAATTGAACGAGAGACTACTTTATAAAACTTAGTAGTTGTGTGTTTTTACGTTTTTTAGGGTAGGGATTGTAAATCTGTTATATGGTTTATTTTAAAGTTGTTATTTTTGTTAACTTCACATTATCGATAATTTTATTTGCTGGATCAAGTTTTTGAGGAAACAATATTTTACCTTTATCGTGTTTCAGATTTTTATTTATTTTACCTGCAAGTATTTGTAATTTATTTAATTCTTCCACTTTTATACAATTAATTTTGAAGATAAATCATAACAAAATAACTTCTAAATCATTCTCTAATCCTGCATAAATTTCTAGTTCCTACTATTTAACAAAAAAACTACAACTTTTTAGGGTTGTAGTTTTAGGTATCTTTCTTTATTATTTAACCGTAAAGAAATAGTATGATTGCGTGTTACTGAATTTGTTTCATAGATAACTAAAGTATTATTGACACTTAATCCATGAAGTACCATCAAAGACATATAGTAAAATAGTTTGACTAGATAGCGTTATATTGGTATTGTTAGGATTAGTAATGAATCCTGAGGGATTATTTTGTATAGTAATATCATTGGTGCCTGAGTTTTTAATAAATAATTTCCATCCTTTTTTAAAAACTACATCCGTGTAAGTGGCGTTAGGATTTATTCCTATTTGCGAAATACTAGAGCCAGAAACTGTCGCTGAAATATCAATGTAAGATACATTTTCGATAGAATTCCAAATGGGTTGTATACTACTGGATGCTCCTGTAATACTTAAAGTGCTGATTCCAGACTCTGGATAATTCCCTCTTAGAGGAGTGTTGTAATTTTGAATACGATTCTCTGTCGCAGCGTTAGCATAGTTTATGGCTAGGGCAGGATCTATCGAATAGTTTGCTGTAATGTTGATGTTTTGTAAATTAGTAGCCAAAGTTGTTGCTCCAATATTTATTATTTGTTGTTTTTCTGCTGCAGTTGTGATACTAGCAATATCAGCATTTAAGTTGTTGACATTAAGATATTTTATATTACCAACGGTTTCAAGTAGTGAATGACTAGTTGACGTAGCATCAAAATTGGATATGTTGGTTTTATAGACATAGCCGGCATTTGCTTCCATGTAAATACACTTTAAAGTAGAACTATCCACTTTTATATTGGATAAATTCAAATCACTAATCGATACATTGGTTAATCCTCCAGAACTTATTATGGATACCCCAAATTGTACACGCTGAATTTTTACATTCGAAATACTTAATTTTTGGAAAGCAGCTCCAGCAGAATTAACTTTTATTCCTGTAGAGGTGCCTGCTGATGGGTTTTCAATTTGTACACTGTTTAAAGTTAAATTTAAACAATTACCATAAAGATTATCAGATTTTAAAAACACTGCTTCTTTTGCAATATTATAATCCTTAAATCTGGAAAGATTTCCACTTTTTACTTTTATAACTTGACCCATATAGGCATCGTAACTTTCAATGTTATCGGCATTTAAATAATCAAAACCTTCAACGAGGAATGAGTGAAAGGCCGAAGTAATATCTGCACCAACGGTTACTATATCTTTTAATCTGCAATATTTTCCTGTGTTTATTGTTGCTGTGGCTCTAAAGCAATCATTGGCAACGCTTAATTGTACACCAAGACCTTGAACAGAAACATAAGCGCCTGTAAAATGTAATTTACCCAAAAAGATTGTTCCACTTTGTAAAGTTCCACTTACATAGATAGGCATCACTCCAAGAATGTTGACTGTCGAAGTAGGGATAGGCGTGCCGTCGTATACATATTTTCCTGGAGGGAAGAAAAGAGGGTCGCCATTGGCATTTTGAATTACGGTTCTAATTAATTGCGAATAGTCATTTCCATCTGGATAAATTCCATAATCTGCCACATTTGTGATGAATTTGTTACCCGCTCTTTTTGCATATAAGGCATATGGTACACTCATTAACTGACTTGTTCCTGTAATGCTATAGTTTGAACCTCCTGATGGATCTGTTTCTGTTTTGATATAATATGGGCCGCTTGACCAGTCAATTAAAGCGAATGTTCCACTTACAACGGTCCCCGAACCTATTGCAATACTAGCAAGTCCATTACTATTTGTCGTGGTAGTTTGTGTTTCTACGTAAACAGGTGTTCCGCTTGCTGAGCCTTGTAAAATGCTGATTTGCATACCAACAGGAGAACTCGTCACTAATGCATTGGAACTATTGCGAATAACAGCTTGATAGCTCAGGTTATTTGGTGCTTGAGCGAACAAACTTACCGTTATGAATAACGTCAATAAAGATGTAATAATTTGTTTCATTTTTTTAATTTTTAATGATTTTAAAAGATTGAACTTTTTTGTTATCTTGATCTATAACATTTATGAAGTAAATTGATGAAGGCAAATTTACTGTGTTTATAAGGGTTTCCTGTTTCGTGATTTGCCCGTTGTCTAATTGTTTACCTTGCATGTCATAAAGCTGATAGGATAACTTCTCATTAGTGAAATTGTTTATTTGCAAGGTTAAGTTATCTGTTGTTGGATTAGGAAATGCATTCAGTGATACATTAAAAGTTGTATTTTTAACATCAAGCATAGAAATTTCAAAAGCTTGTTGAACACCTTGTGCAGAACTACCAGAGCTTCCTGAAATGGTTGTGTAGACTATTTGTCCTATGCTATATGAAACACTGCCGCCGCTTCCTGAGGCAGTATTACCCGCAGTATTGACTGATTGTTGAGCGTTTGCAAAGCAACTCCATAATAGTCCTGTTAGTAAGATTATTACAGAGATTTTTTTTTTATTAATCATATTTTGAATTTTAATTTTGCCGAATGCGTTTTATTTAAAATAAGGTTCAAGTATGTTGTTTTGTTATACTTTTACATTTGCAATGTTTGTGCCTTTGTTATAATGTTTTGATTATGAGTTATTTAAAATGTTGCTGTAATTTAATGTTTTCCATAATTTGGAAAGAGATTCTTTTTATGGATAAAATTTAACAAAATATAATTACGTTTATTTTGTTGTTAATTATTCATCTAGAATTCTTCCGATTTCTACAACTAAAGCGAGTAAATAATCCCTATCTGGAGGTTTTACGATTCGTGCAGACTATTATTTTAACAGATAATCTACCAAAATAAGTTCAAATTCGTTAACCACTGTTGCGTAAATTAGTGCAATTACCATGTAACAAA
>CAISUR010000064.1 GCA_903888655.1 uncultured Bacteroidota bacterium
CGTGACAGAAACCATCCTTCGGTATTTTTATGGTCAATTGGCAATGAAGAACAAACCATTCAAGGAACTGAACAAGGAAAAAAGATTGCACAATCCCTTTTATCCATACAAAAAGAATTAGACCCGTCAAGAATGAGCACCTATGCCGCAGATATGGGCAATGATTACAAAGGAGTGAATGAAGTTATTCCAATTCGAGGATTCAATTACCGAGAGTATGCTGTAGCCGACTATCATCGGGATCATCCCAGCCAACCTCTTCTTGGAACTGAAATGGGAAGCACAGTAACTACCCGTGGAATTTATGTAAAAGACAGTATTCGAGGCTATGTTCCCGACCAAGACATTACGCATCCGTGGTGGGCAAGTAAAGCCGAAACTTGGTGGAAATTAGCCGCCGAAAACAACTTCTGGATGGGTGGATTTGTGTGGACAGGCTTTGATTATCGCGGCGAACCTACACCTTATCATTGGCCCAATATCAATTCGCATTTTGGAACCATGGATGTGTGTGGTTTTCCAAAAAACATTTATTACTATTATCAGAGTTGGTGGACTGATAAAGATGTTTTACATATTTCTCCGCATTGGAATTGGCCTGAAAAAATAGGTAAACCCGTTGATGTTTGGGTAAATTCCAATGCCGATGCCGTAGAACTTTTATTAAACGGAAAAAGTTTGGGTAAAAAAACAATGCCGAGAAACAGTCATTTGCAATGGCAAGTGAAGTATAAACCCGGAACTCTAGAAGCTGTAGGTTATAAAAAAGGAAGAAAAATAGTTTCCAAAATAGAAACGACTGGAAAAGCTTTCAATATAAAATTAAACCCAGATAAAACTTCATTGACTGCCGATGGAAAAGATGCGACCGTTATCAATATTTCCATTACCGATGAAAAAGGAAGAGAAGTTCCTGTTGCTGATAATTTGGTAAAATTTAATCTAATTGGAAACGCTAAAATTATAGGGGTGGGAAATGGCGACCCAAGTTCGCATGAACCCGATCAATGCAAAGAAGGTGCTTGGCAAAGAAGTGCCTTTAACGGAAAATGTCAAATAATTATTCAATCCGAAAAAACTTCTGGTATTGTAAAATTGGAAGCCAAATCCGAAGGATTACATTCTGCAAATGTCATTTTAAATTTGAAATAACCGAAGTCCTTGTTTCCATAACCAATGAAAAAAAAATTAATACAAGACACGACCGAACATTTTGAAAAATTGTTCCACCAAAAACCTACTTCTCTATTCCTATCCCCGGGAAGAATCAATATTATTGGGGAACATGTAGATTATAACGATGGTTTTGTTTTGCCGGCTGCCATCAATAAATATGTATGTATTGCAATTGCTCCAAGCCAAACCATGAAATGCAAAATAATTGCTAAAAATTTAAACGAAATCTTTGAATTTGATTTGAACAAGGTGTTGATTCCAAACACAGATATGTGGATTAATTATATTCTTGGAGTTTTGCAACAATTCAAAGAAAAAAAATTACCCCTAAAAGGGTTTAATGCGGTTTTTAGTAGCACGGTTCCTATTGGTGCCGGACTTTCTTCTTCGGCGGCTGTAGAATGTGGTTTTGCTTTTGCACTGAATTCGGTGTTCGATTGTAATTTATCCAAACAAGAAATAGCGCTTATCGGACAAAAATCAGAACATACTTTTGTCGGCGTCAATTGCGGTATCATGGATCAGTTTGCATCAGTTTTTGGTAAGAAAAATAATGTAATCAAACTCGATTGTAACACCTTAGAATACGAATACTACAAAGTAGACTTTAAAAAACATTCCCTACTTTTATTGGATAGTAATGTTAAGCACACCCATTTAACCTCAGGTTATAATGTGCGACGCCAAGAAGTAGAACAAGGATTAGCTATTATAAAACAACATTTTCCAGAAGTAAAAACGTTTAGAAATTGTACCGAATCGATGGTTTTACAGTTGAAAGAATCCTTAGGAAAAACCATTTTTAAACGCTGTCATTATGTTGTAAAAGAAATACAACGCGTTCAAGATGCTGTTTGCGCGATTGAAACTTCGGATTTTCAAGCATTAGGCAATTTAATGAGCGAAACGCATGAGGGATTATCTAAAGAATATGAAGTAAGTTGTGATGAAATTGATTTTTTAGTGGCAATTGCTCAAAAAGAATCCGTCGTTTTGGGTGCTAGAATGATGGGCGGAGGTTTTGGCGGCTGCTCGATTAATTTAGTTGAAAAAGGCACCGAAAAAGAACTCGTAACAAAAATATCAGAACAGTATAAAAACCAATTTGGCATCGAATTAAAATCGTATAAAGTCAAAATTTCAAAAGGAACATCAGAATATAAAAATTAAAAAATTAAACCATTAAGAAAGTTACGCTTAATTAAACTTAATACCTTAATGGTTTAAAATAAAAACTACTTGTTTAGTAATTAATATGCAAAAATTCAACCCTAACGAACATCCACACCGAAGATACAACCCTTTGCTAGATGAATGGATATTAGTATCACCTCATCGAGCAAAGCGACCATGGCAAGGACAAAATGAAAGAGTTGCAGATGAAAATCGTCCGGAACATGATTCAACTTGTTATTTGTGTTCGGGGAATGTGCGTTCCAATGGCATAAAAAATGAAGAGTATACCGATTGTTATGTCTTTGAAAATGATTTTTCGGCTCTTTTGCAAGAAGAGGTAATTTCTGAAAATAACTACTTACCCTTATTTCAACAAAAACCAGAACGTGGCATCAATAAAGTGATTTGTTTTTCACCAAAACATAATTTGACCTTACCCGAAATGGAACTGGCTGATATTGAAAAAGTAGTCAAAACATGGGCAGAACAGTACATTGAATTGGGCAGTCACGATTATATCAATTATGTTCAAATTTTTGAAAACAAAGGAAGCGTCATGGGATGCAGCAATCCACATCCACACGGACAAATTTGGGCACAATCGTCGCTACCAACTCAAGTAGAAAAAACACAGAAAAACTTGCTTTCTTATTACAATAAAAATGACAGCAGTTTATTAAAAGACTATCTAGAAGAAGAATTAAAACTACAAAAACGCATCGTAATTGAAAACAAACATTTTGTTGTTTTGGTTCCGTTTTGGGCAACTTGGCCTTATGAAACCATGATTATCAGCAAGCGGCACTTTGGAAATATCATTGCGATGAACAAAGAAGAGGCTTCAGCTTTTGCGTCGATAATTAAGGGGATTACAATCAAATATGATAACCTTTTTGAGACTTCGTTTCCTTATTCTTCTGGAATTCATCAAGCGCCAACCGACAGAGTATTGCATCCGGAGTGGCATTTTCATATGCATTTTTATCCGCCGTTATTGCGAAGCGCAACCGTAAAGAAATTTATGGTGGGCTATGAAATGCTAGCCGAAGCGCAACGCGATATTTCTCCAGAACAAAGCGCTGAAATTCTTCGAAATCTATCGGATATTCATTATAAAACCAACAATTTATCCTGATATATTACTTGAAATAATTGTTTCATTTGAAAAGTTAAATTATCAATAACCAACCAATAAACTAAACCATGCAAACATTAGCAACCAAAGATTATATTGTTTTCTTTCTCTATTTTATCATTATAGTAGGCTATGGATTTTGGATTTATAACCGAAAAAAAAAGGAACAAACCAGTAGCAAAGATTATTTTCTTGCCGAAGGTTCGCTAACTTGGTGGGCAATTGGTGCGTCATTAATTGCCAGCAACATTAGTGCAGAGCAATTTATTGGAATGAGTGGAAGCGGTTTCAAAATGGGATTAGCAATTGCCACTTACGAATGGATGGCAGCCATAACCTTGGTAATTGTGGCAGTCTTTTTTATGCCCGTTTATCTCAAGAACAAGATTTTTACTATGCCGCAATACTTGAATAAAAGGTACAATAGCAATGTCGCAATGATTATGGCAGTATTTTGGTTGTTGCTCTATGTTTTTGTCAATCTAACTTCAATTTTATATTTGGGAGCCTTAGCCATTAGCAGTATTTCAGGATTAAATCTTACGTTTTGTATGATTTTCTTGGCAGTTTTTGCTGTAATGATAACCTTGGGAGGAATGAAAGTTATTGGATATACCGATGTGATTCAGGTGTTCTTTTTAATCTTGGGAGGATTGATTACAACCTATCTCGCACTAAATTTAGTAGCAAAAGAATTTGGTTCAACGGGCGTAATAAACGGATTTCATTTGATGACGACCCAAGCCAACGACCATTTTCACATGATTTTCAACAAAACTAATCCAAATTATATGGACTTACCGGGACTTTCTGTATTAATTGGCGGCATGTTGATCATTAATTTGAATTATTGGGGTTGCAATCAATACATAACGCAAAGAGCTCTCGGCGCTGATTTAAAAACGGCTCGTGGCGGCATTTTATTTGCAGCTTTCTTAAAATTATTAATGCCAATCATCGTGGTTTTGCCCGGAATAGCTGCGTTCGTATTGTATCATAACGGGCATTTTCAAACCCAAATGTTACAAGATGGCAGTGTAAATCCCGATCGGGCTTATCCAACACTTTTGAATTTATTACCCGTTGGATTAAAAGGACTTTCCTTTGCAGCATTGACTGCTGCCATTGTAGCTTCGTTAGCAGGAAAAGCCAATAGTATTGCAACGATTTTCACTTTAGATATTTATAAAACCAGATTAAATGTAGCTGCTGATGAAAAGCGATTGGTAAAAATCGGAAAAATGGCTATTATAACCGCCATGTTAATTGCAGTTATTGTGGCTCCCTTTTTAGGAATTGACAAAAAAGGCGGATTTCAATATATTCAAGAGTATACTGGTTTTGTAAGTCCAGGCATATTTGCAATGTTTATTTTGGGATTTTTCTGGAAAAAAACTACTTCCAACGCAGCTTTATTTGCCACTATTGGAGGATTTCTTTTCTCGATTATATTCAAATTCATGCCTTCTTTCATTAATTTATCCTTCTTGAATCCAATGGGGTTTTCGGTTCCAAATGCAAATGGTGTTTATGAAATTCCATTTATTGACAGAATGGGCTTTGTATTCCTAATTTGTGTCATCGGAATGTATATGATAAGCATTTATGAAACCAGAAAAGGCGTTCCAACCAATGGATTGGAAGTAGATAAATCAATGTTTAAAATGTCACCAAGTTTTACTGTTGGTATGTTACTAATTGTGTCTGTGGTAGCTGCATTGTATACAATTTTCTGGTAAATTTTCATTGATATTTATTTTTGAAGGAAGCCAAATAATTTTTCTTAGTGATTCTAATAAGTTTTTAAATAATTCGTTTAGTTTCATAAAAAATGATATTAATCAGATTATAACTCCATCAAAAAATTACCTTTGTACTATATTTTGAAAATGAACGACGTCCAAAATCAGGAAGATTTGTATTTAATTGTTGATCAATTCTACAAAAAACTTTTAGCTGACCCAAAAATCAGTTATATCTTTACAGATGTAGTTAAAATAAAATTAGAAGAGCATTTGCCTATTTTAGTTACTTTTTGGTCACAAGCTATTTTAGGGACAGGTGGTTACTATAACAATTTAACTCAAATTCATTTAGATGTAAATACTAAATCGTATTTATCTAAAGAACTTTTTGATATTTGGTTGATTCATTTCGAAGCAGCAATTAATGAAAATTTTGAAGGGTTTAATTGTGAACGAATGAAAAATATGGCTCACAATTTAGCAACGATTATGCAAATAAAAATAGCGCAACAAAAAGAAAAATAATTATTGCATTACTAATTATATTCCTTATTCTTTAAATATTTGGCAATAAAAACCTATTTGTTAATGACAATAGAAATTAATAAAATTATTATTAATAAATTCGTGCTGTAATTTATTCCATATGAATATAAAAATAACAGGTTCTGGAAGTTATATCCCAACCGAAGTAATAGCAAATAAAGATTTTTCTAATCATGTTTTCTTGAATGAAGACGGCACTCCTTTTCCTTTAACTAATGATGTAATTACTGAAAAATTTTATGGCATTACTGGGATTCAAGAGCGTCGCTATGCTTCAGATGATTTATTGACTTCAGACATAGCCTTTATCGCCGCACAAAAAGCTATTGAAAGTTCAAATATTGATCCCGAAACTTTAGATTATATCATTTTTGCGCACAATTTTGGCAATCAAAAAAAAGGTGCAATTCAAGCTGATTTACTTCCAAGTTTAGCGACAAGAGTCAAACATAATTTACGAATTAAAAATCCAAAATGTGTGGCATATGACATGCTTTTTGGTTGCCCAGGATGGCTTGAAGGAGTTATTCAAGCTACCGCATTTATTAAAGCAGGAATGGCCAAAAAATGTTTGGTTATTGGAGCAGAAACCTTATCGAGAGTGGTTGATCCGCATGATAGAGACTCTATGATATATTCTGATGGCGCTGGTGCTACTATTATTGAAGCAACCGAGGAAGAAGGAGGGGTCTTATCTCACGAATCTGCAACCTATGCTTATGATGAGTCTGGGTATTTATTTTTTGGAAATTCATTCAATAAAGAACATGATCCAGATATTCGTTATATCAAGATGCATGGCAGAAAAATCTACGAATTTGCTTTGATTAATGTCCCAAAAGCCATGAAAGAATGTCTTGATAACAGTGGGGTCAGTATTGATAATGTAAAGAAAATATTGATTCATCAAGCCAATGAAAAAATGGATGAAGCGATTATTCATCGTTTTTATAAACTATACAACAAGGAGGTCCCTTCTGGAATAATGCCAATGAGTATTCATAAATTAGGAAATTCAAGTGTAGCGACGGTGCCAACTCTTTATGATTCTTTACTCAAAGGAGAAATAGAAAATCATGAAATACACAAAGGTGATATACTATTGTTTGCTTCTGTTGGAGCCGGGATGAATGTGAATGCAATTGTGTATAAAATGTGATTGTTTTGTTTCAAGTTTCAGGTTTCAAGTTAAATTACTAATTTTACCAACCGCTTTCAACTTGAAACACTATTACAATGTACGAAAAAACATTTCCAAATAAACGCTTTAAGCACACTTTAGAATTTTTACAAAAACACATTACCACATCAGAGACTATTTTTGATTTGGGAGTACCTAATCCTTTTTCAAAAATTATGGAAGAAAATGGATTTATAGTAAAAAATACCAAAGGGGAAGATTTAGATAATAATCAAAATGCTCTTCAAAACGAAACTTATGCTGTTTTTACTGCTTTTGAAATTTTTGAGCATTTATTAAATCCGTATACTGTTTTGCAAAATGTAAAATGCGATAAATTATTAATCTCAATTCCTTTGCGATTGTGGTTTTCTCCGGCTTATCGAAGTAAAACAGATATGTGGGACAGACATTATCATGAATTTGAAGATTGGCAATTAGATTGGCTTCTTGAAAAAACAGGTTGGAAAATTATAGATCGAGAAAAATTTACACATCCCGTTAAAAAATTTGGTTTCAGACCTTTATTAAGATATTTTACGCCAAGATATTATATGGTTTATGCCATTAGAGAAAATAGATAGTACAACCAATAAAATAAACTCTAATACAATGAAATATTATATTGTTATTCCTTCCTATAATGAAGAGAAATTCATTTCATTGACGTTACAATCTTTATTAGAACAAACGATCTTACCCGCAAAAATCGTAGTTGTTAATGACAGTTCCACCGATACTACTGCAACAATTGTTCAAGAATTTGCTAAAAACAATTCAATTATTTCATTAGTAAATAAAACATCACAAGCTATTCATTTACCAGGAAGCAAAGTGATTCAAGCGTTTCAAGCGGGTTTAGAAACATTAGATACACATTATGATTTTATTGTAAAAGCAGATGCGGATTTAATTTTTCCTTCTAATTATTTTGAAATCATAATTCATCATTTCAATTCTGATGAACGAATTGGAATGGTTGGAGGTTTTGCTTACATCGAAAAAAATGGCGAATTTGTATTAGAAAATTTAACTGATAAAGACCACATAAGAGGTGCTTTTAAAACCTACCGAAAAGAAACTTTCATGCAAATAGGAGGGTTAAAATCAGCAATGGGTTGGGATACAGTAGATGAATTATTGTGCAAATTCTATAATTGGAAAGTGGTCACAGACGATACATTAAAAGTAAAACATTTAAAACCAACAGGAGCTAATTACAATAAAGCAGCTCGATATAAGCAAGGAGAAGCGTTCTATTCTTTGGGTTACGGGTTCTTAATAACCTTTATTGCTTCTGCAAAATTGGCGATGATGAAGAAAATGCCCTTACTTTTTATTGATTACCTAAACGGATATTGGAAGGCAAAATGGGCTAATAAACCACTATTAGTCACAGAAGAACAAGCTAAATTTATCAAAAACTATCGTATTAAAAAAATGAAGCAAAAATTGTTTTAATTTAAAAACTCCATGTGCATAACTTATAACTCATAACTTATAACTATTTTTGAGCCTATTTTAAAACTATGATGCTAGTTCGCTATTTATCGCAAATAGGAAAATACTTCTTGATGATTAAGGAAGTCTTCAACAAACCTACAAAATGGTCTGTTATGCGAGGTCTTATATTTAAAGAAATTGATGATTTGATTATCGATTCTTTGGGTATAGTTGCCTTTATTTCATTCTTTGTTGGAGGTGTTGTTTCTATTCAGACTGCCTTAAATTTGAACAACCCTCTAATACCAAAGGAGCTCATTGGTTTTGCTACACGGCAATCAATAATATTAGAATTTGCACCTACTTTTATTTCAGTGGTGATGGCAGGTAAAATGGGTTCATTTATTACATCTAGTATTGGGACAATGCGAGTGACTGAACAAATTGACGCGCTGGAAGTTATGGGAGTTAATTCTTTAAATTATCTTGTTTTTCCAAAAATAATTGCATCACTTTTATATCCATTTCTTATTGGAATTGCAATGTTTCTTGGTATTCTCGGAGGATGGATGGCAGGTGTATATGGTGGATTTGTTTCAAGTAGTCAATTTGTTACAGGACTTCAAGCAGAATTCATTCCTTTTCACATTGCTTATTCATTTATAAAAACAGCTATATTTGGTTTACTATTAGCAACAATACCTTCTTTTCACGGTTATTATATGAAAGGTGGTGCGCTTGAAGTAGGTAAAGCGAGTACCGTTTCTTTTGTATGGACATCGGTGGTGATTATTTTAATGAATTATATTTTAACTCAATTACTTTTAGCAAAATGATAGAAGTTAAAAATGTTGAAAAATCGTTTGGAGATGCTAAAGTATTAAAAGGTATTTCAACCATTTTCGAAACTGGAAAAACCAATTTAATTATTGGGCAAAGTGGTTCCGGCAAAACCGTTTTACTGAAGTCATTACTTGGTATTTTTACGCCAGACGTTGGAACTATTTCATTTGACGGAAGAGTTTATTCTGAATTAGAACCCGATGAAAAACGTGCTTTAAGAACTGAAATCGGAATGGTTTTTCAAGGAAGTGCTTTGTTTGATAGCATGACTGTTGAAGAAAATGTTGGGTTTCCTTTAAAAATGTTTACTACAAAAACGCCTTCAGAAATTAAAGACCGAGTTGATTTTGTTATCCAAAGAGTTAATTTGATTAATGCTAATACCAAAAAACCATCCGAAATTTCCGGCGGAATGCAAAAACGTGTAGCTATTGCAAGAGCTATCGTAAACAATCCAAAATATCTTTTTTGTGATGAACCTAATTCAGGTCTTGATCCAAAAACGGCTATATTAATTGATAATTTAATTCATGAAATTACACAAGAGTATAATATTACTACGGTAATAAATACTCATGACATGAATTCGGTTATGGAAATAGGAGAGAAGATCGTGTTTCTTAAAGAGGGAATTTTAGCTTGGGAAGGTACCAAAAAAGACATTTTCAAAACCGATAATGAAGCTATTGTAGACTTCGTTTATTCTTCTAATTTATTTAAAAAAATTAGAAAAGCTCAAACAAAATAAAGAAGAATAAAAAAACATATATTCCTTTTTTATTTTATTTCATTTGCCAAAGCTGTTATTCTTTTAATGTCTTGCTCTTTACTTTTTGGATAAATTAGAAGAACTCCTTCTTTATCAACAATAATATAATCATTCAACCCATCAATAACAATTAGTTTATTAGCATCCGATCGAACAATGTTATTGGAAGCATTTTCTAAGATTACTTTGGCATTGATTACCCCATTATTATGCTCATCTTTCTCTAACTTTTCATGAAGTTGTCCCCAAGTACCTAAGTCATTCCAATCGAAAGTGGCCGGTAAAACATATACATTTTTGGCGTTCTCCATGATGGCATAATCTATGGAAACATTTTCAGCATTAGCATAATTTTGATGGATAAAATCTTTTTCTAAAGAAGTATTATAACTTTCATTTCCTCGCAAAAACAGGGCATTTATCTGAGGTTGAAATTTTTCAAATGCAGCAGTAATCGACTGAACGCTCCAAATAAAGATGCCTCCATTCCACAGAAAATTACCCACTTCTAAAAACGATTTTGCAGTTGCGTAATCGGGTTTTTCTCTAAATTGATTTACCTTTTTAATCGGATTAGCGTCCGTTTTATCAAACTCGATATATCCAAAACCCGTATTGGGAAAGGTAGGCTGAATACCTAATGTCATTAAAGCGTCTTCTTTTTGACAAAAATCAAAACATTGTTGCAAATTATGAGCAAATGCGTTTTCATCTTCAATCCAATGATCACTTGGTGCTACTACCATAACCGCATTCGGATTCATTTTCTGAATTTTTAAAGAGGCATATAAAATACATGGCGCAGTATTTCGCATAGCCGGTTCTAGCAAAACTTGCTCTGGTTTTACCATTGGCAATTGTTCTAAAACCAAATCGTTGTATCGCTCGTTTGTCAGAATTAAGATATTCTCAACCGGAATTAACTTCGATAATCGACTAAATGTTTTCTGAATCAGGGTACTTCCCGCTCCCAACATATCATGAAATTGTTTCGGAAGTTCTGTGGTAGAAACGGGCCAAAATCGTGATCCAATTCCGCCAGCCATCAATATTGCGTAATAATTTTTGTTCATTTTATAAGGAATAAGCTATTTAGCAGCTATATTTTTGAGATTTTTTATTTGAGCGTTAAATATATTTATTAAAAAGAAGAATTGCAGAAAAACAAGTATCATCAGATTAAAACTAACATACAATCCATAGTTTATATGACTCGTTATAGTACTCCCAATTATGATCGTTTTAGAAGCATTATTCTTGTAATTGAAAAAAATCAATGTAGCAATCAATAGTAATGTTGCAAAGATGTGCACTTTGGTAAATATTTTTTTCAAGACAACTTCTGATTGATCCAATACAAAATAAATCAATCCCAAAGTAAGCGTTAAGATAGCAAAACATTTATAAAAATCGGGGCCTGAGATAACATAATAAGTATCGGAAATATTAAGCGTGTACTTGATATCCTTTTTTACAAAAGTGCTCAAGACAAACAAAGACAAAGCTGTTACAAGTAACAAATAATACGTTTTAATTTTTTTCATTTTATCCAGGAATTATCTCTACTTCGGCATTAGCGTTAAACAAAAATATTCTTCCAGTTTGAATTTCAATACATTCGTACCGTTTGGTTCGCAATCCTTTTTTTTGAAAAACTCTCCCATTTTTTATTCGAAATAAACTTCCACTTGGAACTTCATGAATAAAATGTACATCGGGTTTCCGTTCGTCAAATTGTTTTAAAGCAAAAGCCAACTTAGCATCGGTATCGCTACTAGCTGTTGGATTTCGGAAATGATTGGCCACTAGAGGCAATACGGAATGCGGAAAAATCTCGGGCCGAATAAACGGCACCATCAACCGTTGAAAAGTCATCTTCCACTCTAAGCCATGAGGCTTGATAGTCCTTCCAAATTTTTCAAAAGCAACCAAATGCGAAATTTCATGAATTAAGGTAATTAAAAATCGGTATTTATTTAAATTGGCATTAACAGTGATTTCATGCTTGCCCGAAAGTCCTTTTCGATAATCACCATGACGGGTTTGCCGTTCATTAACAATTTTAAGATGAACATTATTGCTTTTAATCAACTCAAAGCACAATTGCACAGCATGTTCTGGTAAATATTTAGCTAAAACTTCACTCAAAATCAGGGCGTAGTTGATGAAACTTGCAATACTTTTCCATTGTAAAATTTGCTTCCTGTTAGAGCAAAGTTAAAAATATAATCGGCCATTTCTTTAGCCGAAATTGCTGCTATGTATCCCGGAAAGGCTTCTACCAACATTTCGGTATTCACTGCTCCTAATGCTAAAACATTGAAAGCTATGCCTTGCTCTTTATACTCCTCTGCTAGTAATTCTGAAAGTGTGATCAAGGCACCTTTACTCGAACTATAAGCTGCTAGACCAGCGAATTTTGAACTTCCTTGAATACCGCCCATCGAACTTATAGAAACCACATGACTGCCTTTAATCATATAAGGCAAACAGGTTCTAATGAGGTTAGCAACGCCAAAAACATTCACTTTATACACCCGCTCAAAGTCAGATTGCGACAATTGAGCAAAGGGTTTGTTGACTAAACATCCAGCATTATTGATAATTACATCTACTTTTTTCCAAGTTGA
>CAISUR010000065.1 GCA_903888655.1 uncultured Bacteroidota bacterium
AATGGAATTTATTTAATGGCAATTTATTCAGGAACTGAAAGAACTATAAAAAAAGTAATAAAAGAATAAACTCCATATATTTTAATACTGTTTTAGATAGTACATATCTTTTTTATTGTGTTTTAAATGTTAAATTTTTTAGTAAAATTTGTTTTTTAACAAATTATTATATTACATTTGGCTATAGTTTAATCATAATTTAACAGTTGCCTATAAAATAAAACTACTTTTTAGAGAAAATCTCCAATTTTAAAACAAAACTAAAAGGTAATTTTATGGCTACTACTCAACTTACAGATGCTTTATTGGTAAAGAATTATATAGCTGGCGATGAAAATGCGTTAGTTATATTAATTAAAAGACATCAATCTAAAATTTACGGGTTTATTTATTCTAAAATAAATGACCGTGATTTGGCAGATGACATTTTTCAGGATACTTTCATGAAAGTAATTAAGACTTTAAAGTCTAACTCTTATAATGAAGAAGGAAAATTTTTACCTTGGGTTATGAGAATTTCTCATAATTTAATCATGGATTATTTCAGAAAAAATCAAAAAATGCCAATGGTTAGAGAAACTGACGAATTTTCAATTTTCTCAATTTTACAAGAAACCTCTCCTAATGTTGAAAAAAGAATTATTAGTGAATTAATTGAAAAAGATTTACAAAAGATTATTATGGAGTTACCTGAAGATCAAAGGGAGGTGCTTACTATGAGAATCTATCAAGACTATAGTTTTAATGAAATTGCAGAGTTAACAGGAGTAAGTATCAACACTGCATTAGGAAGAATGCGATACGCTATTATAAATTTGAGAAAAGTAATTGAAAAAAATCAAATTATTTTAACAAATTAAACAATAAATATCTTGCTAAAGCGTTATAGTTGTATAATTTAAAACATACTATGGCAAAACTTTACTCTAAACAAGAATTAGTAAGTACTAAAATGTTACCAAAAAGTGAAACGATACGGTTTTTATTAAATTATTCTAAAGCACTTACTATAGTTCAAATCCGTAACATGAAATGCGAAATTATAGCTAATTAATAAATATCCCGATAATTACTAAATTATTGGGATATTTTTTTTAAAAGATCTTTTCGTCCAATTGTTTTGGTAATAATATCTTTATCTAAATCCCAACCTCGCGCTGGTGAGTATTCTCTACCATACCAAATAATTTGTAAATGCAGATCATTCCATAATTCTTTAGGAAAAATCTTTTTGGCATCTTTTTCAGTTTGAACCACATTTCGTCCATCCGATAAATTCCATCGATACATTAATCTATGGATATGAGTATCCACAGGAAAAGCAGGCACTCCAAAAGCCTGACTCATTACGACACTGGCTGTTTTATGACCAACAGCTGGTAATTCCTCTAAAGCTTCAAAACTTTGCGGAACTTCTCCCTTATATTTATCAATTAAAATATGTGATAAACCATGGATTCCTTTCGATTTCATAGGGGATAATCCACATGGGCGAATAATTTCTTTAATTTCTTCTACACTCATCTTGACCATATCAAATGGATTATCAGCTTTGGCAAATAATATTGGTGTAATTTGATTGACGCGAACATCAGTACATTGTGCAGAAAGTAATACCGCAATTAATAAAGTATATGGATCTTTATGATCTAACGGAATAGGAATTTCAGGGTAAATATCTTTTAACGTATTTATAACAAACGTTACACGTTCTTTTTTTGTCATTTTTAACTAAATTTGAAATGTAAAGTAAATCAATTTCAATTCCAATTGCAAAATCAATTTCAATAAAAATGACAACACTACAAAAAGGTGATAAAGCACCCAATTTTTCAGGAAAAGACCAAGATGGAACAATACATTCCTTAGCAGACTATAAAGGGAAAAAATTAGTAGTTTTCTTTTATCCAAAAGCCAATACACCAGGATGTACCGCTGAAGCTTGTGATTTGAGAGATAATTATGAACGTTTTCAAGCGAATAATTATGAACTTATTGGCGTTAGTGCTGACACTGAAAAAGCCCAATTTAAATTTAAAGAAAAATTTAATTTTCCGTTCCCATTAATAGCAGATGAAGATAAATCAGTTATTCAAGCATTCGGTGTTTGGGGACCTAAAAAATTTATGGGAAAAGAATATGATGGAATTCACAGAACAACATTTATAATTGATGAAAACGGAATTATTGACGAAGTAATTACCGATGTAAAAACCAAAGTCCATGCCGCTCAAATATTGAAGTAGTTTCTAAATTTTTATTTTGATAATAAATATAAAAACCGACTTTATGTTTATTTGGAAATATAAGATTAATATAAACTTTTATATTTTTTAGGGTTTACTTCATGCATAATTGAATATACTTTTTCAAAAATATCTTCAATGGATGGTTTAGAAAAATAATCGCCATCAGTGCCATAGGCGGGTCTATGAGATTTTGCTGTCAATGTCTGTGGTGCACTGTCTAAGTATTGGTAGCCATTTTGAACCTCTATGATTTCTTGTAAAATATAAGCACTTGCTCCCCCAGGAACGTCCTCGTCAATTACTAAAACACGATTGGTTTTTGCAATACTTTTTACAATATCTTGTTTGATGTCAAATGGTAATAATGATTGAACGTCGATAATTTCAGAACTAATTCCAAAATTTTCCAATTCTTTTGCTGCTTGTTCTACTAATCGTAGTGTCGAACCATATGAAACTAGAGTAATATCGCTTCCCTCTCTAATGGTTTCAACGACACCAATAGGGGTTTTAAATTCACCTAAATTGGTTGGCATTTTTTCTTTTAAGCGATAGCCGTTCAAACATTCAATTACCAATGCAGGCTCGTCTTTTTCTAATAAAGTATTGTAAAATCCTGCTGCTTTTGTCATATCTCGGGGTACTAAAACATGGATGCCACGAATAGCATTGATTATCATTCCCATAGGTGAACCCGAATGCCAAACACCTTCCAAACGATGTCCACGAGTTCTAATGATTAAAGGTGCTTTTTGTCTTCCAGCAGTTCTATATTGTAATGTAGCCAAATCATCACTCATGATTTGAATAGCATAAAGTAAATAATCTAAATATTGAATTTCAGCAATTGGGCGCAATCCTCGCATTGCCATCCCAATTCCTTGACCAAGAATGGTCGCTTCACGAATGCCAACATCGGCAACACGAAGTTCTCCATATTTCTCTTGCATTCCTTCCAAACCTTGGTTTACATCACCAATATTTCCAGAATCTTCTCCAAAAATTAGAGCCTCTGGATACTTTGTAAAAAGTGTATCAAAATTATCTCTCAAAACTAATCGTGCATCAACCTCGTCAGCGGCGGCGTCATATGTTGGCACAACTTCAGTTGAAGTTAAAATGTTTTCATTTGATTCAGAAAATAAATGCGAACTGAATTTTGGTTGAATTTTAGCAATATAATTGGTAATCCAAGTAGCTAATTGTGTTTTACCATTTTCATTGATTATCATTCGTAATACTTTACGAGCAGTAGTCAAAATATCTTTACGAATCGGTTCTTTTATCGCTATTAAATCAGCTGCAATTTTTTCAATAAAAATTTTATTTTCACTTGAAGAAGCAATAGAATTTAAAATAGCTACCAACTCTTTTTGTTCCTCTTTCATAGGAGTTACAAAGGCAATCCAAGCTGCTTTTTTTCCTTCAAGAACGTCTTTTTTGGCTTGATTGTCAATCTCGTCTAATTCTACGGCTGTCGCTAAATTATTTTCAATCAACCATAAACGCATTTGTGCTAAACAATCAAATTTGGCTTCCCAGGCTAATCTATCGGCATTTTTGTATCGTTCATGACTTCCAGAAGTTGAATGTCCTTGTGGTTGTGTAAGTTCTCTCACATGAATTAGTACGGGAACGTGCTCTTCTCTGGCAATGGCAGCGGCTTTTTCGTAGGTAGCAACCAAAGCTGGATAATCCCACCCTTTGACGGTAAGAATTTCATATCCTTTTCCGTTTTCATCACGCTGGAATCCTTTCAGAATTTCAGATATATTTTCTTTAGTAGTTTGATGTCTCGCATGCACGGAAATACCGTATTCATCATCCCATACACTCATTACCATTGGTACTTGTAAAACGCCAGCAGCATTGATGGTCTCAAAAAATAAACCTTCTGATGTAGAGGCGTTTCCGATAGTTCCCCAAGCGATTTCATTTCCGTTTTCTGAAAAATTAGTTTGATTAATTCCAGCTACATTTCTATATATTTTTGAGGCTTGTGCTAAACCTAATAACCGTGGCATTTGACCTGCAGTAGGGGAAATATCAGCACTTGAGTTCTTTTGTTTGGTTAAGTTGTTCCATTTTCCATTTGCATCAAGCGAATGGGTAGCAAAATGACCGCCCATTTGCCGACCAGCACTCATAGGGTCAAAATTTATGTCTGTATGACCATACAATCCTGCAAAGAACTGCTCAATTGTCATAGCACCAATAGCCATCATAAACGTTTGATCTCTATAGTATCCAGAACGAAAATCACCATTTTTAAAAGCTTTTGCTAATGCTAATTGAGGGACTTCTTTTCCATCTCCAAAAATTCCGAATTTGGCTTTTCCAGTAAGCACTTCTCGTCTTCCCAATAAACTGCACTCGCGGCTTATAGTAGCAATTTTATAATCGTTTAAAACTTCGGCTTTAAAATCTTCAAAAGTAAT
>CAISUR010000066.1 GCA_903888655.1 uncultured Bacteroidota bacterium
AAAAGAAAGACGAGTTTAATGTAGATGAAATGTGGTAATTTTTAATGTTTACAAAAAATAACATATATCTGATAGAATGTATTTATGACATCATTTAATTTTGATTTTATACCAAGAAGTGAAGAATCTTTTTTAAATTTTCCTGAACCAAAACCAGCTAAAAAATATTTTCCAAAATGGTTAAAAGATATGCCTAATATTAATTTTTTGAATGGATTAAAAACTTTAACGGCAACAAGATGTATTCCATTTACAGATTCTTTTACAAATGGATATATTCAAGAATTATTTTGTGATTTAAAAGTAATAAACTTAGGAAATTTTAATGGAATTGATAACATACGCTACGAGTGGTCTGGAAAATTTAAACCAATAGAAATTAGAAGCGTTGAAGACGGAGGTTTTCCAAATTTAATGCCTAATTTTGATGGGTACTATAATTCTGATGCTCAATGGGTTTCTTATTGGGAGCCAAAAACACCAAAAGGTTATAGCACAATGTATCATCATCCATCAAATAGGTTTGACCTACCTTTCCACACGTTTACTGGAATTATTGATACGGACAAACATTATTTGCATGGACCAATTCCATTTTTAATAAAAAAGGGATTTGAGGGTGTAATTCCAGCTGGTACCCCAATTTATCAAATTACATTTATTAAAAGAAATAAATGGTATTCTAATAAATTAGAATATGATGAAAAAAATATTTTAAATAAATATCAAGAAATTAAAAAAGGAATTGAAGAAGGATATAAAAAACTAAGGTGGACAAAAAAAGTTTATGAATAAAAAAAACAAAGAACCTATTATTATTTATTGGGCTCCTGCATTTTTTGGCGAAAAAGACTGGAGTTTATTTTACAAAGAGCCTGAAAATTTATATCAAGAGCTTATATTACAAAAAAACCCAAGATCCGAAAGAGAATCATTTTTTAATTGCCCTGCTGTTTTGTCAAGAATAAAAAATACATTTGTTTTTAAAAATGCAGCAGAAACCAAATTTGAATATGATTTTTTAAATCCATTAAATGAAATAGTAAATTATAAAAAAGGAATACCCGTTCAATATATAAAGCCATCTGGTTTAATTAAAAAAGCTTACGTTGGTGTTTCTTTATTTTGGATGTTTTTTGCAGAAGAATCTGTAGAAGTATTAATTAATAGTCCACATTTTCATAAACCAACAGAGTTAATTAATAAAGCAATAATACCAATTGCTAAAATAGATCCAAGTAAATTTTTTAGGCCTTATACATATGAATTACAAACTTATGATTTAAATGGAAGCATAACAATAAATGAAAATGATCCCTTATTTTATTTAGAAGTTTTAACAGACCGACCAGTTATTTTAAAAAGATTTATTATGAATCACACTTTAGCTAAATATGCTGAAGGTGCATCACAGGCTAGGCATTTTTTTGGCAAATCAAAGCCTATTTCAGAAAGATATAAGATTTTTAAAGAATCAAGAATGAATGAAATGGTTTTAAAAGAAATAAAAAATAATTTATTA
>CAISUR010000067.1 GCA_903888655.1 uncultured Bacteroidota bacterium
TTAACAAAAGTAAAAGTCATTCCACCACCAATAATCATGTGATCCACTTTATCTAAAATGTTTTCTATAACTGTAATTTTCGATGAAACTTTTGACCCACCAAGAACCGCAGTTACGGGTTTTACAGAATTATTTAATACTCGGTTTAAACTCTCAATTTCTTTGGCTAAAAGCAATCCGAAACACTTATGATTGGGAAAAAATTGTGCAATAATTGTAGTTGAAGCATGCGCTCTATGAGCTGTTCCGAAGGCATCGTTAACATAAATATCGCCTAGTGAAGCTAATTCTTTTGCGAAAGCAATATCTCCCGCTTCTTCTTCAGCGTAAAAACGTAAATTTTCTAATAATAAAACCTGTCCTGGTTGTAAATTAGCAGCGGCAGATTTTGCTATTTCTCCCCTACAATCAGAAGCGAAATGAACTGGAACTCCCAGAACTTCGGAAGTAGTTTTGACGATATGTTGTAATGAATATTTTTCTTCTTTTCCTTTAGGTCTACCAAGGTGTGACATCAAAATAACACTTCCTCCGTCGGCAAGAATTTTATCAATTGTAGGTTTGGCGCCTTCAATTCGATTTACATCAGTAACCTTAAAATTTTCGTCAAGAGGAACATTAAAATCTACTCGTATTAATGCTTTTTTATTATTGAAATTAAAGTCATTTACAGTTTTCATTGCTTTTGCAGTATTTATTGATATTGGTTTGCAAATATAGTTTTTTTAATTTTTAATAAAAATGAATGGAATCAGACTGGATAAACCAGCTGTTTATTGGTTATTTGTAATAGCAATTTAATTGTTTACCGATAGAATCCACAATTTACTTTTGTATTTGTTGTCAAAATTAGAAAGAATAAGATTCTTTGCTTCTTCTTCATTTTCAACTCTTTTCAAATAGATGTATCGATAATTATTTGTCGTATTTATCATTTCTTTGGGAGAAAGTCCTTTGGATTCCAACTGTCGAATGAATTTACTTGAGTTTTCATCTAACGAAAAAACGTTGGCAATAATATAATATCCTTTTTCTTTATTTGGGATTGTTGCCACATGAATATCGTTGTCTGTTAGTGTTCTAGTTGGAAAAATTTCTATTTTAGCGGAACTATTTTTTTTAGATTGTTCTTTTATAGTTTCTATTGTATTCGTGATTGGTGGATTGCTTTCAACCACTTTTATTTGTTTTTTTTCGATTTCTGGAATGATTTCTTTTGGTTTTTCTTCTTTTTTGATTTCTGCTATAATTACTTTTGGTTTTTCTTCTATTATGGTTTCATCTGGATCTTTAGGAATGTTACATTTAGAAATAATCGGACTGTAATCATTGTTGACCAATAAAATCTGAATGGGCTCTTTGTAGGAATTATTGAGTTTAGAAGTATATAATTCTATGGCTTCTTGTTGACTTGATGCTTTTTCTAAATAAACATAGTTATAATTGTTTAAAGGATTTGTAAAATAATTTGCCGTAATTCCTTTTGATTTTAAGTAAAAAACAAATTCTTGTGTTTTTTGTTCGGTTTTAGCAATCCTTGCCAATAGATAGTATCCAGAAGTGATAGACGAGCTATTTATTTTTTGAATTTCTACTATATTGCTTTTTTCAATGACGCTATTTTTATTAATTCGATTAA
>CAISUR010000068.1 GCA_903888655.1 uncultured Bacteroidota bacterium
AACAATATTTTTATAATCTTTTGCTTTCTCTTGGTATTTAGATAAGAGTTTTTGATTTACATCATCATTAATAGGATAATAGGGTTCATTATCTTTTGAAAATTCGTGAGGGTATTCTTTTGTTATATACGTTTTTTCTTGTGTTCCAAACTCAAAATGTTTGTGTTCTATTATCCTGGTATAAGGTATTTCTTTTTCTGTATAATTGACAACTGCATTTCCTTGATAATTAGCAACATCTAACAATTGATTTTCAAAATACAAACTTCTATACTCTAATTTACCATATTCATAATCAAAAAATTCGTCAATTTTTCCAGAATAAATGATTGTTTCCGCTAACTGATTATAATGCTCTCTATCTTCAAAGTAATCAATATTTAATCTAACTTCTACAGATTCTAAAAATTTTTCAATCAACTTTGTATAACCACCAATTGGTATCCCTTGATAGGTATCATTAAAATAGTTATTATCAAAAGTAAAACGAAACGGAAGTCTCCTAATAATAAATGAGGGAATTTGAGTAGCTGGTCTACCCCATTGCTTTTCAGTATATCCTTTAATTAATTTTTCATAAATATCCTTTCCTCCAAGAACTAATGCTTGCTCTTCTAAATTTTTCGGCTCTTTAATATGAGAATACTCACTCTTTTGTTCTTCAATTTTGCGGTGAGCTTCTTCAGGGGTTTTAACTCCCCAAAGTTGATAAAAGGTATTCATATTAAAAGGTAGATTAAACAGTTTACCTTTATAATTAGCAACTGGAGAATTTGTAAATCGATTAAACGGCACAAAAGAATTTACATAATCCCAAACACGTTTATTGCTTGTATGAAAAATATGAGCTCCATATTTATGAACATTAATACCCTCAATATTTTCAGTATAAATATTTCCTGCAATATGATTTCTTTTGTCAATAACCAGACAACTTTTTCCTCTTTTTGTCGCTTCGTAGGCAAAAATGGAACCATATAATCCAGCACCAACAATTAAATAGTCAAATTGTTTCATATTATTTAAATTTTAAAACCCCTTTAAAAAGTAATCTTTCATCATTATTTAAGACAATCAAATAAATCAAAGGAATATATGTTATTGTGTAAATTATAGACTTAATTGTAAAAAGTAACCAACCACTATTTATATATAAACAAGCATAAAAATTAAAAAATAAAATCAATGTATATGGAATTAAAAATGGTAAGATAGCTTTCTTAAAAAATAAAGGAATATTGATTCCTATTTTTTTGTGATAATAAAAATTAAGGATAATATGAAGTATTATTTGAGAAACCGATATACCTGTAACCATACCTATTATTCCATAAAGATCCGACAAAACCTTCCCTAATGCAACTCCTAGCACAGTAGTAATGAAAAACAAAATAGATTTAACTCTATGCAAATTTTTCGCCTCTAATAGACTATGTGTATACCCTTGAGCTAAAGGAATTAGATAAACCAACATTATTATTAATGCAACATTCCAAGCTTCAATATATTTTGAACCAATCCAAAGAATTATAAACTCTTTACCTAATAATAAAAATGCTCCTATTACATAAAGTAAAATAGTTTGAGACAACCTTCCTATCTTTATTAACTGATTAGTGAGATCCTCACTACTAACACCTAATCCGATAGCTTCTACAGCCTTTGGTAACATTATTGTATTTATCAAGTTTCCAAAAGTAGTAAAATAAACACCCAACATTACTCCAATTGAAAAGATTGCTACTGATGTTGTATTAGAGTTAGTTCCTATCACAAATTGACCTGACCTCCATTGAAATTGAAACACAATTGCATAAAGAAACACCCAAATAGAATAACTAAAAATTTCTTTTACATATTTTAAATTAAAGTCATGCAATTTTATCTTAACATTTAGCTTAAAAAACACATAATAAGCAGAAGCTATAATAAAAACAAAATTAAGTATTGTATCTAAAACAACAACACCTATTGCTTTAGATCCCATAACCAGAATATAATACAATAATACAACCCTTAATAAATATTTGATAATTGTCAGAAACCTGGGGAAGATAAATTTTTTATACCCAGAACAAATACCGACCAACGCACCCCCTGGGATAGTAATTGCTAAATTAAAGATTAATATTAAAACCATTATTTTAGCTTTTTCTATTTCATCCCTTGTTAGTGAAGATTTAAAAAAAGTCTCAACTTCAAAATAGAAAAATGATCCAAAAATGACTAATAATATTCCTATGAAAGTATAAATAATAAAACTTATTGCAATAAAATTTTCTTCCCCTTTTTTATCATTTTTAACTCTAAACTTTGCAACATATCTAACTATAGTGTCATTTAAACCTAAATC
>CAISUR010000069.1 GCA_903888655.1 uncultured Bacteroidota bacterium
ACTCAACTTAGAATCTTCATTTAATAAATATATTCCAAAAAAAATATAAATTCCATTTTTTGGAATCTTCTTTTTTATGGTTAATTTTCAAACGTTTGCATTTCAGCATTTTAAATTAATTTCATGATTTTTGATTAATGGTGATGAGACTATGATTTATTTTTAGTTTCTTTTAAAATTAATTTTAAAAAGTTAATGAATCGTGATTTTGATAAATATTTTTTAAAACAATAATGAATATGACACTAGTTTTATAAATAAAATCTTAACTGTTTTATCGTTAAAATTATATTTAGATTGCTCATAAAAATTAATTTAATAATTTGAAACTGAATTATATTTTTTTTGGTCTTCAACAAAAGCATTCTAATCGACTGATTGTGCATTTTTTAGTTAATTATCAGATATAAAGATTGTTACATCGAAAAAAATAGATTTAAAAAAGATATAAAAGTACTTTTGCAAGCAATTTATAAAAGTTAAGATACTAATTCAATAATAAATGTAGCTAAAAAACTACAAAAAATTGCTAAAAATGTAAGTAAGCGACAAAATTTACACTTTATCGATAATTTTATTTTTTTTTCTTAATGTAATTTCTATTTTTGGAATGTTAATTATCACGAATTGGAATGAAAACCAATTTTGAAAAAAACAAACTGTCAAAAAAACTAAACATGAAAACAATTACGCAACACAAATTTCTTTTAGTAACACTGATACTTTTTAGTATACTATTTAAGTTAGATGTTTCAGCTCAATGTAGTTCTTGTACACAAACTATTACGCTTTCAAGCAATAGCCAAACCTTAAATTACACTGTTACAGGAAGTAATCAAACTATTTGCATTGTAAAAAGTGGCTCAGTTACTGGAAATGCTACTCTTACATTTTCTACAATAAATGTAAATTACAACTCGAATACAAAATTTTGTATCGGTCCTGGTGTAGTATTAGCCGCCTCGGTAAACATTGTTAACTCAAACACAACTTTTGATATTACCAATTATGGTACGCTTCAAAATTCATTGACAATTGGTTCTAATAATGTTGGCACAATGACTAATTATGGTGTCGTTTCGGGTGCGATTACTATGTATAGTGGTACCATCAATAATATGAGTGGAGGAACATTTAGTTCTTCTTCATTCACATTTAATGGAGGCTCATTTGTTAATAATTCAGGCTCTACTTTTAATATACCTGGTGATTTTATAGCCAATTCTGATTCAAGATTTACTGGAAGCGGAAGTTTTACCCTTGGCGGAAGTTTTACTAATAATAGCTCATCGACAATTAATATTGGTGGTACTATAAATATATCAGGTACAGTTACCGCTAATAATCAAACAACTTTTGGCGGAAGTTTTTCTTCTGGAAGTGTAGTAGCAAATAATTCTGGATCAATAACATTTGCAGGAGCTGCATCAATAAATGGTACATTAGTAAGTAATTCCTCCATAACATTTTCCTCAACGCTAAATGTAACCGGGAGTGCAACTGTAAATAATGGTGATATTATTTCGACTACGGGTGCAGCTACGATTGGAGGAAGTTTGACCGTAAATGGAGCTGCTACATTCAGTTCTTCACTTTCAGTTGGAGGAGCTCTTCAAATAAACAATGGTTCTTCAATAGGTGTAACAGGAAATTTAACTGTTACTGGAGCTACTCAAGTTAATGGAACAGCAACTTTTAGTGGAACTTCAACTCTTAATGGAGGATTAACAGTCAATAGTGGGGGAAATACTACATTGAGTAATGGAGGAAATGTCTCAGGAAATTTAACCGATAGTGGTACAATTACAATTAATGGCCCTTTAAATGTTACTGATACTATAACAAACTATAATGGTGGTAATATTACATCCTCTGCCTCTGGTTCATGCGGTTCACTATGTGGAGCAAGTATCGTTAATTATGGAAATATTTCATCACTTACTTTATGTACAACTCCAAGTGGCAATGGAAATACTTCTTCAGCGGGAGTTTATACTGTATCTGCTGCATCAAGTTCACCAACTCTCTATGCTAATACTGCTTTAACTGCAATCACTCACACTACAACTGGTGCAATTGGTATTGGAACTGCAACTGGTTTACCAACAGGTGTAACTGCTTCTTGGGCAAGTAACACAATAACAATTAGCGGAACACCATCTGTTTCTGGAACATTTAACTATTCTATCCCTTTAACAGGGGGTTGTGGAACAGTAAATGCAACAGGTACAATTATTGTAAATCCGAGTAATACTATTACTCTTTCATCAGCAGTTGGAACAAATGCGCAAACAAAATGTGTTAGTACAGCTATCACAAACATTACGTATGCTACAACGGTAGCGACTGGAGCTACTTTTAGCGGATTACCATCAGGGGTAACAGGATCTTGGGTGTCAAATGTTGTGACGATAAGCGGAACACCAACTTCAATAGGAACATTTAATTACACTGTAAACTTAACAGGAGGGTATGGAACTGTAAATGCAACTGGAAGTATTACGGTAACATCTGCTAATACTGTTACACTTTCGTCCGCAGTTGGAACAAATGCACAAACAAAATGTATTAATACTGCACTAACAAATATTACTTATGCTACCACAGGAACTACTGGAATCGGAACCGCTACTGGTTTACCAACAGGGGTAGCAGCCTCTTGGTTAAGTAATACTATTACCATTAGTGGAACTCCAAGCTCATCTGGTACTTTTAACTATTCGATTCCTTTAACAGGAGGTTGTGGTTCAGTAAATGCTACTGGAACCATTACAGTAACTCCTGCTAATTCAGCATCTGTTGCTTCTTCTACTCCAACATTATGTATCAACACTGCTTTAACTGCCATTACTCATACCACAACTGGTG
>CAISUR010000070.1 GCA_903888655.1 uncultured Bacteroidota bacterium
TGCAAAGATATAGTTTTCGGGAGAATGATGTTGCTGATTGTATTTGAAAACCATTTCTTGAACTTTTATAAAACCTTTCACATTATCCTAAAACAAAACTACTACTTTTGTATTTTTGTAATCTAATTCAAATTCTTCTGATGAAGTTAAAATCAGTATCCATTCTATTCTTGTTGATGCTAATTGTTTCCTGTCAAAACGATAATAAACAACTAATCATTGAACAACAAAAAGAAGCTCAAAAAAAAGAGGTTGTTTTTAAAAGCATTGAAAAAAGTTGGAATTTTATCGTTACTCCTTTAGATTCTGAAACTCAAGCCAAAATAAAGAATTGGGTTGAATGGCAAAATTTCATGACAGAGATTCATCAGAATCCTAAAAGTTCTATTGGAGCGTTTCAAAAAAAGGCAGCTATTTTATCTAAAAAAGTATCCGATTTGAATACCAATATACCACCAGAATTTAACAAACCTCAAATTAAAGCTCGAATTGCGGTTTTAAATACAAAAATCAAATTAATGGATTTGTACATCCATTTGAATCAAATTCCGAGCGGGAAAGTGGTCAAATTAATTGGCGAAATCACTACTGAAGTAGACTACTTTCAATTGCAAATGGAAGAGATTATAAAAAGAGGTAAAATTCCTGCGGAAGAAGGCGAGCAGGATATTATTCGTATGAAAGATGCCTCAAGAGCGATTCCTAACGAATTGAAATAAAACCCCAAAACATTGAGCAAAAGCACTATTACTTCTGTATATCAAAAATCGGCTAAAGTGCAGCTTTTGGCCAACGCTTTAGAGCAACGCGATACCAAAATAAACGCCAAAGGCTTGTTGGGTTCGTCGTTGTCATTTGTGATTCAATCGGTTTTTGAAAAATCGGAATTGCCTTTGCTTTTATTGTTTAATGATAAAGAAGAAGCGGCTTATCACCTAAATGATTTAGAACAACTCATCAACGATCAAGACGTGTTGTTTTATCCCGGTTCGTACCGCCGTCCGTATCAAATAGATGAAACCGATAACGCCAATATTCTGCTTCGAGCTGAAGTTTTGAATCGCATCAATTCGCGTAAAAAACCAGCCATCATTGTTTCCTATGCCGAAGCAATTTTTGAAAAAGTAGTCACCAAAAAGGAACTTGAAAAAAACACGTTTAAAGTTTCAACCAACGATAAATTATCCATCGATTTTGTAAATGAAGTCTTGTTTGAATACAACTTCAAACGCGTTGATTTTGTGACTGAACCCGGCGAATTCTCGGTACGTGGTGGCATTGTAGACGTATTTTCATTCTCCAACGACAATCCGTATCGAATTGAGTTTTTTGGGAATGAAGTCGATTCTATTCGAAGTTTTGATGTAGAAACCCAATTGTCTATTGAAAAACTGAAAAAAGTTTCCATCATCCCCAATGTAGAAAATAAATTCTTCGAAGAAAACCGCGAAAGCTTCCTCGATTACATCAACGAAAAGACGGTTTTATTCATTCATAATACCGATTTACTTGGGCAACAACTCGACAAACTTTTTGCCAAAGCTACTGAAGCATTTTCTAAATTGGATGCAACCGTAAAACATGTTGCGCCCGAAGAATTGTTTGTAGACCAAAAACAATTTTTAAAGAAAGCCCTAAACTTTTCAGTAGTCGAATTGAGCAATGCGCCTACTTTTTCTATTGACAAAACCATCGAATTTCATATTCAGCCACAACCGTCGTTCAACAAGCAATTTGATTTATTGCTGAACAATTTGAACGAAAATCATTTCAACGGCATTAAGAATTATTTGTTTTGTTCTAACGAAAATCAGGCAAATCGTTTTCATGATATTTTTGAAGATATTGATGAAGAGAATCACGAAAGCATTCGCAAACAATATAAAACCGTTGTCTTTCCTTTATTTCAAGGATTTATTGACGAAGAAAACCAAATAGCGTGTTATACCGACCATCAAATTTTTGAACGCTACCACAAATTTAGCATCAAAAACGGCTATTCTAAAAAGCAAACCATCACGTTAAAAGAACTGACTTCACTAACCGTTGGTGATTATGTAACGCACATTGATCACGGAATTGGAAAGTTTGGCGGCTTGCAAAAAATACAAGTTGAAGGCAAAACCCAAGAAGCTATTAAACTAGTTTATGCCGACAACGATATTGTGTATGTGAGCATTCACTCGCTGCACAAAATCTCAAAATACAACGGCAAAGACGGCGCGCCACCAAAGATTTATAAACTAGGTTCGGGTGCTTGGAAGGCGTTAAAACAAAAAACCAAAGCGCGTGTAAAACACATTGCCTTCAACTTAATTCAGTTGTATGCCAAACGCCGATTAGAAAAAGGCTTTGCTTGTGCACCCGACAGTTATTTGCAAAAAGAGTTGGAAAGTTCATTCATTTATGAAGATACCCCCGACCAAATTACAGCAACACAAGACGTAAAAGCCGACATGGAAACCGACCGTCCGATGGACCGATTAGTCTGTGGTGACGTAGGTTTTGGTAAAACAGAAGTTGCTATTCGTGCCGCCTTCAAAGCGGTGGATAACGGCAAGCAAGTCGCAGTTTTAGTACCCACCACTATTTTGGCGTACCAACATTACCGAACGTTTTCCGAGCGATTGAAAGACATGCCGGTAACGGTGAATTACTTGAATCGTTTTAGAACTGCGAAAGAAAAATCGGAAACCATAAAATTATTGGGCGAAGGTAGAGTTGACATCATCATTGGAACCCACCAATTAGTCAACAAAGATGTCAAGTTTAAAGATTTAGGCTTGTTGATTATTGACGAAGAACAAAAATTTGGCGTGAATGTAAAAGACAAACTCAAAACCATTTCGGCGAATGTCGATACGTTAACCTTAACCGCGACGCCTATTCCGAGAACGTTGCAATTTTCGTTGATGGCAGCGCGCGATTTATCGGTCATTACCACACCGCCACCCAATAGATATCCTATAGAAACCAATGTGGTACGTTTTCACGAAGAACTAATTCGTGATGCCATTTCGTATGAAATTCAACGTAACGGACAAGTATTTTTCATCAACAACCGTATTGAAAATATTAAAGAAGTAGCCGGAATGATACAGCGTCTCGTGCCCGATGCTCGTGTGGGAATTGGTCATGGTCAATTGGATGGCAAGAAACTAGAAGAATTAATGTTGGCGTTTATGAACGGTGAATTTGATGTTTTGGTAGCCACAACCATTATTGAAAGTGGTTTGGATGTACCGAATGCGAATACCATTTTTATTAATAATGCCAATAATTTTGGATTATCCGATTTGCATCAAATGCGTGGTCGTGTAGGACGAAGCAACAAAAAAGCCTTTTGCTATTTCATTACACCGCCTTATTCGGCAATGACCGACGATGCCCGAAAACGAATTCATGCTTTAGAGCAGTTTAGCGAATTGGGAAGCGGCTTTAACATTGCCATGAAAGATTTAGAAATTCGTGGTGCCGGCGATTTATTGGGTGGCGAACAAAGTGGATTCATCAACGATATTGGGTTTGATACCTATCAAAAAATCATGAACGAAGCCATTGAAGAGTTGAAAGAAAACGAATTCAAAGACTTGTATCCTACCGAAAATGATATTGAAACCAAAGAATACGTCAAAGATTTACAAATCGATACCGACTTTGAATTGCTTTTTCCGGACGAATACATCAACAGTATTACCGAGCGCTTAACGTTGTACAATGAATTGGCATTGATTAAAGATGAAGAAAACTTATTGAAATACGAACAAAAACTTATTGACCGTTTTGGTGCCTTACCGAAAGAAGCGCTAGCATTACTCAACAGCATACGCATTAAGTGGAAAGCCACGAGCATTGGTATTGAAAAACTAGTAATGAAGCAAGGCAAGATGGTGGGCTATTTTGTGGGCGACCAACAAAGTGATTTCTACCAATCGAATCGTTTTATGAAAATGGTGCAGTTTGTACAAACGAACAGCAACCTCTGTAAAATGAAAGAAAAAGAGACCAAAAACGGACTTCGATTGTTAGTGACTTTTGAAAATGTGAAGAGCATTAATAAGGCGTTGGAGTTGATGAATAGAATATAAAACTTCAACATTTTTATTTATCATTGAGTATCGTTTTTTTAAGAAGCGCTAATCAAGATATTTTTCTTTAATATAAATAAAAGAACATTCGCAAAATTCAGGATATAGTTAAAGATATTGTAGAAATTTTTTAAATAGCAATAATAAATGCGAATCTAAGGATGAAAAAAGCAAAAAAAGAAGAAATATTTTTAAAAAACAAAAGAGATTTCATAGTTCGTTATAGTCCATCTTTTTTTTATATCTTCTTTCGCATTCGAGCTACAGGAATGTCTAATTGCTCTCTATATTTAGCAATAGTTCTTCGGGCAATAGGGTAACCTTTTTCTTTTAAGATATCTGCCAATTGATCGTCGGGTAGTGGTTTGTGTTTGTCTTCGGCTTCAATCACATTTTGTAGAATTTTTTTGATTTCAAGTGTAGAAACATCTTCACCTTGATCGTTTTTCATCGCTTCCGAGAAAAATTCTTTAATCAATTTGGTTCCATAAGGTGTATCTACATATTTACTATTTGCTACACGAGAAACCGTAGAAATATCCAAGCCAACCATATCGGCAATATCTTTTAGAATCATTGGTTTCATGCTGGTTTCTTCGCCATCCAAAAAGTATTCTTCCTGAAAGTGCATGATGGCATTCATAGTCACATATAACGTTTCTTGGCGTTGCTTAATAGCATCAATAAACCATTTGGCCGAATCTAATTTCTGTTTGATAAATTGCACCGCATCTTTCTGTGAATTCGATTTGTCTCGAGATACTTTATAGGTCTGCATCATTTCTTGGTAATCTTTAGAAACGTGCAAAGCTGGTGCATTTCTTCCGTTCAATGTGAGTTCCAATTCGCCATCGTTAATTCGGATAGCAAAATCGGGGATGATGTTTTCGGTTACTTTATTGTTTCCCGTAAAAGAACCGCCTGGTTTGGGATTCAATTTTTCAATTTCGTGAATGGTTTTCTTTAATAACTCTTGCGAGATGCCATATTTTTGAAGTAACTTATCGTAATGTTTTTTGGTAAAAGCGTCGAATTGATGTTCGATAATATCGATTGCCAAAGCGATTGTTTCGGTTGGCGTCTTGTGTTTGAGTTGCAATAACAAACATTCTTGCAAATCACGCGCACCCACACCTGAAGGTTCCAATTCGTGAATGACATGCAAGATGCGTTCTACATTCTTTTCATCGGTATAAATACCTTGTGTAAATGCCATATCGTCTACGATATCTTGAATGCTTCTTCGAATGTATCCCATATCGTCAATGCTGCCTACTAGAAATTCTGCAATTTCTCTATCGGCATCATTCAAAATAGAGGTATTCAATTGATTGATTAAATCCTGATGAAAACTAATAGGTGATGCAAAGGGACTTTCGCGATCAATATCGTCTTCACTATAGTTATTGGCTTGTAATTTATAATCGGGAATTTCGTCGTTGCTTAAATATTCGTCTACATTAATATCATCTGCTTCAATATTGTCGCTTCCTTCATAGTCATCATAATCATCGTTGTTATCAAACTCATCTTTTTCATAAACTTCCTCTTCATTACCCAATTCTAATGCCGGGTTCTCATTCATTTCTTCCAACATGCGTTGCTCAAATGCCAAAGTAGGCAGCTGAATCAACTTCATCAACTGAATTTGTTGAGGAGAAAGTTTTTGAGATAATTTGAATTGTAAGTTTTGCTTTAACATTTTAAATCACTATTTTTTTTTGCCATGAAGACACGGAGACACAAAGTTTTTATTTTTAAAAAATGATATCTAAAAGGTTCAAAATTTAAACTTTTTCTTTGTGACTTTGCGCCTTTGTGGCAAATCATCTTGTATTTATAAATCTTTTTATTCCATTTTTAATTAAAGGAACATTAAAATTAATTAGAAATCCTAA
>CAISUR010000071.1 GCA_903888655.1 uncultured Bacteroidota bacterium
GCTAGGAGCGTATATTTTGCAATAGTTCCAATCGATCTTAGGTTAGTTACTAATAATTTTAATCCCAAAATAAGCAAAAAGAAAAAAGGAATTCCAAAAGTTAACAGAAATAAAATTCCTTGAGCCCAAAGGGGAGTTTCTAATCCTAAAGGCGTTCTAAAGTGATTAATTAAAGTGTTTTGGGGCAATGAACTAGAGAATATGGCGACAATAGACATTATGAAAACTCCAAAAATGGTTAATGATGAAAAAACAACAATAATAGCTCCAATCGCTTTTGCAAAAGCTCCAAAGATGGAATTGAAAACATCTCCTAACCTATTTCCAAAAGATTCAGCTCCAGACTTCACTTTGTTTCCTAATTCGTCATAATTCACATTTTTAATTTTATCAGAAACGGTTTCGAATTCTTCACGAACTTTCTTTTCAATATTAGAAATTGTAACGGGAGCACCAGTCATTTCAAGTTTTTCAGAAGTAGTAACCGCTTTTGGCATAGCAATCCACAATACTAAATATGCAATTAAACCAGTACCAAATCCGAAAAACAATACTAGAAACAATAGTTTTATCCAAACCGATTCTATCCCAAAATAGTGTCCTAAACCAGTACAAACTCCTCCAATTAAACCGCGATCTTTATCACGATATAACTTTCTTTTGGAATTTGTAGTATAATTAAAAGTTTTTGGTTGTTCCGAGTCATCGTCAATTCTATAATCTTCTGGTTGTCCCATAACTGTTACCACCTCGTCAACATCTTTAGTGTTAATTACGTGTTTATCGCTTTTTTGTCTTTCAGTGAAAAGCTCAGCCACACGCATTTCAATATCTTTCATAATTTCCTCTTTCCCAGAAGAATTTGAAAGTGAACGTTTTATCGCATCAAAATATCTTGATAACTTTTGGTATGCATCTTCATCTATGTGAAAAAATAAACCTCCTATATTAATATTTACTGTTTTGTTCATGATTGCTATTTTTGATTAGTTATGATGTTTACAGCGTCAGACAATTCCGTCCAAGTGCCATTTAATTCGTTTAAAAATGTTTTACCAAGTTCCGTCAATTCATAATATTTTCTTGGTGGTCCTGATGTGGATTCTTCCCAACGATAATTGAGCAACCCGTCATTTTTTAGTCTTGTCAGTAATGGATAAACGGTTCCTTCTACGACAAGCAATTTTGCGTTTTTTAAGGTGTCTAATATTTCGGAGGTGTAAGCTTCTTTTTCTTTTAAAACCGATAAGATGCAGAACTCCAAAACACCTTTACGCATTTGCGCCTTTGTGTTTTCAATGTTCATAATTTGATTTTTTGATTAAACTGTTCATTTTTTTGATTGATTTTGATGATGATTGAAACTTCAAACTACCAATACTATAGATAGCTTATTAATTTCTTATACAAAGATACAACCAAAAAAAGGTAATATGCATTACAAAGTACTTAAATTTAACATTTAATTAACATTTTAAAAAACTTAAGTATGTATCTGCTTTTTCATATATTTACCATAAATTCAATACACTATGGCTAATTCGACATTCAGAATTAATGTTTTTTTATTTTTAAAACTTCCCTCCGCTTTTTGGTGTGGTGTCCGATTACAATCAATTTCAAACGAAAAATGTGTTGCAACAGTAAAACATCGATGGTTAAATCAAAATCCCTTTAAGTCAATTTATTTTGCGGTTCAAGCCATGGCTGCAGAACTTACCACAGGGGCTTTAGTAATGCAACAAATTAAAGCTAGTGGTAAAAATATTTCGATGTTGGTAGCTAATAATAAAGCAAATTTTACCAAAAAAGCAACAGGTAGAATTACTTTTACTTGTCATGAAGGTCATTTCATTGAAAAAGCTATTCACAATACAATTACGAGCGGTAAAGGAGAAACCATTTGGTTAAAATCAATTGGTATTGATGAAAAAGGCGACCAAGTATCTGAAATGGATTTTGAATGGAGTCTTAAATTAAAATCCTAAGATATTTTATTTAAAAACATCCTTTTTTATATATTTGACCAATATAAATTATTTTACAAATGAAAAATTCGATAGTTCTAATTGCATTACTTTTAATTTCATCAGCAGCATTTTCTCAAAAAAAAGATAAAGTAAAAGGTTCTAAAATTGTAACCACAGAAATCAAGAAAATTGAAAATTTTGAATCTTTAGAAGTAAATGATAATCTTGAAGTTTTTTTAGTCAAAGGAAATGAATGTGGATTAGAAATTGAAGCCGACGATAATCTGCATGATGCTATTGATGCTGTTGTCTCAGGTTCAAATTTAAGATTGTCGACTTTGAAAAATGCGTTTGGATATAAAAAATTAAGCATCAGAGTAACTTATACTAAAGATTTTAAATTAGTAGTTACTAGAAACGAAGCCACTGTAACTGCTTTAGCACAAGTTGAATTAGACAATATCACCTTCAAAAGTTTTGATTATTCGAAACTTTTCTTAAATGCAAAATCGAAGAATATTACCCTCATGATGGATGACAAATCAAAAGTTGAATTCAATTCCAAAGGCGAAAATACTGTAATAAGTTTGAGTAAAAACGCTAACTTAAAAGGATTGATAACCTCAACATCGCTGACCTTTGATATGTATCAAAAAAGTGAGGCTATAATTGAAGGAGAAGTTGAATCGGCAAAACTTCGATTGGATAATAATGCGGAATTTTCTGGAAAAATGTTAAACTTAAAAAATGCAGAATTGACTTGTGAAGCTTACAGCAAGATAAGTCTCAATGTAAAAAACACATTATCTATCGATGCTTCTGGCAAATCTGAAATTCAACTTTTCGGAGATCAAAAAATTGAAATGAAACGATTTGTGGACAATGCCGTTTTGATGAAGAAACCAACAAAATAAAAAATCAAACCGAGTTTAAAGCTCGGTTTTTTTATAAAAATAAATAACCTCAATAAAAAAAGTCTCTTCAAAATAATTGAAAAGACTTTTGTCGGGGTGGCAGGATTCGAACCTGCGGCCTCCTGCTCCCAAAGCAGGCGCGATAACCGGGCTACGCTACACCCCGAAAGCGAGTGCAAATATAAAATTAAATATTTGTTCACAAAATCTTTTACCATAATAATTCACATTTATTTAATAATAGTTTTTTGTAATTAGATTCTACCTATTTCTTTTAATAAAAACTTACATTTGCAACTCTAAAATAAGTAAACAATGTCAGATACAATCGAAAAAGTAAAATGTCTAATAATAGGTTCTGGACCTGCAGGTTATACCGCAGCAATTTATGCTTCTAGAGCTAATATGTTTCCTGTTTTATATCAAGGAACACAACCTGGCGGTCAATTGACTACTACTAATGAAGTAGAAAATTTTCCTGGAAATCCTGAAGGAATAACAGGTCCGCAAATGATGATGAACCTTCAAGAACAAGCACAACGTTTTGGAACTGATGTTAGAGATGGTTGGGTAACTAAAGTTGATTTTTCAGGAGATATTCATAAAGTATGGGTTAATGATTCCAAAGAAATACATTGTGAAACCATAATCATCTCTACTGGTGCTTCTGCAAAATATTTAGGATTACCCTCTGAACAACATTACTTAAATATGGGAGGCGGTGTATCTGCTTGTGCCGTTTGTGACGGATTCTTCTATAGAAATCAAGAAGTCGTTATTGTCGGGGCAGGTGATTCTGCCTGTGAAGAAGCTCATTATTTATCTAAATTGTGTAAAAAAGTGACGATGTTGGTGAGAAGTGAGCAATTTAGAGCGTCTAAAATCATGGCAGAACGAGTTCGAAAAACCGAAAATATTGAAATCTTATTAAATACCGAAACTGATGAAGTTTTGGGAGACGGACAAGTAGTAACTGGCGTTCGAGTAAAAAATAGAGTAAGTGGTGTATTGACTGAAATACCCGCCACTGGATTTTTTGTAGCCATCGGACACAAACCCAATACCGATATTTTTAAAGATTATCTAACCCTTGACGAAACTGGGTATATCATAAACATACCCGGAACTTCTAAAACCAATGTACCAGGAGTTTTTGTTGGTGGCGATGCAGCCGATCATGTGTACCGCCAAGCTATCACGGCGGCTGGAACAGGCTGTATGGCAGCTCTAGATGCTGAACGATATTTGGCTAGTAAAGAGTAAAAACTCTAAATTGTAAATAAAAAAAATGCCTCAAAAAATTATTTTTGAGGCATTTTAATTTTGATTAAGTCATATTTTTTAATGACAAGAAGGATCTAAATATTTTCTTAATCTAGTTGGTGTTGTAAAATCTCCACTACAGTTTGGTACTCCTTTAGGCTCTGTTGGTGTTGGATTAAAAGGATAATGCCCTAGAGGAGATGCTAATGTAATATCTGCAGGATCTTTAACAGTTTCCACTCTGGTTAATACATGGTCTCCATCATCATCAGTATCATACATATCAGCAATACCGTCACCATCAGTATCTAAAAATGGTACGTCAATCACTAAATTACCATCACTGTCGAATTTATAAGTATTACCCGCAGGATTTTCTTTCCATCTTATCAGAGGGCTTATTGTTGGATCTAATTTTCTTTCATCTTTTGATAATATTCCGTCACCATCTTGATCTCGATAATGAACTTCACATAGCTTAAATGTAAAGATAAGTGGCGAGTATGAATTTATATTAGTTGTGCCATTATTGTAATACCCTAAACCAGAAGGCAAAAACATAACCCCAGCTCCGTAATTAACAAATGTAGTAGGATTGGTGGTATAGGTTCCAGAATGAAAATTAGTTAAAATGTGTGTCCAACCAGAAATAACCTCTTGAAGTTTGAACCAAACGGGATTTACTGCAACATCAAAATCAATTTCGTTTGGATTAACAGGAGTATTTGGGTGATCAGTCATGGTTACTCCCTTATATGCTACGTGAATAGAATCCACCTGAGTTGGTCGTTTCCCATTAGCAACATCGCCTTCTCTAAATTTGATAAATGGAATGTGATAATTGATACCATCTTGAATCACAACAGTATCTTTTAACGGATATTGCGTTTGATCTTTAATAGATTGTTGTGTACCGCCAGACAGTATTTTAGTAAAAGTAACATCAAAAGTAGTTGGATCAACAGTCATATAATGTGTTGAAAGATACTTGTCAATGGTATCTTTATCTGCTGCATATTGCGTAGCATAATCTCGAATTGGAACTGGGTCAGAATTGTTATTTTTCGAACAAGCTGCCATCACTATACAAAAAACAACTACAGAAAGTATTTTATAAATATTATTCATTATTAATCAAATTTAGGTGCGCAAGATACAATATTGATTTATTTTTGTAAACAATTTAACGTTGATTTTTGATATTTTTATGAGAGTTGATAAATACTTATGGTGTGTGCGCTATTACAAAACCCGAAATATGGTTACGGAAGCATGCAAAAAAAATCATATTACTGTAAATGGTCTAGTGGCAAAGGCTTCTAAAGAGGTTTTTCCGAGTGATAAAATCACCTTTCGAAAAGATCAAATTACCCATATTATCTCGGTTTTAGACATTCCAGACAATCGCGTGGGCGCTAAATTGGTTGATATTTATAGAAAAGACGAAACTCCTGCTGAATCTTTTGCTCATTTAGAACTTCTAAAACTATCAAAAGAACACTATCGCAAAAACGGAACGGGTCGACCTACCAAAAAAGACCGAAGAGACATTGACGGAATTGCATTTGATTCAGAAGATGAGGAAACAAAATGATAAAGCTAAGCGTGAAAAATAATTCATATAAACCAAGACAAGAAAACGAACTCTTTTTTATCTTTAGCAAAAAATAAAGCCATGAACCAAAATACTATTTTATCACATTTGGAAATTGAACATAAAATCAAGCGAATAGCTTATCAAATATACGAAACCTTTGTAGAGGATGAAAATATTGTAATTGCAGGAATTTCATCCAATGGATATGTGTTTGCAACCAAAATCGCTGCGGTTTTACAATCTATTTCAACATTGCAAGTATTGCTTTGCGAAGTAACTATCGACAAACAAAACTTGAATGCTGCCATACAAACATCGCTTTCAAAAGAAATTTATCAAAATAAAGGACTTGTCTTAGTAGACGACGTTTTAAATTCAGGCTCCACCTTAATGTATAGCGTAAAACACTTTCTAGACGTGCCATTAAAGAAATTCAAAACAGCAGTATTGGTAGATAGAAATCACAAAAAATATCCCATTAAAGTCGATTTTAAAGGCATTTCCTTATCGACCTCATCCCACGAACATGTCGAAGTTATATTTGAAAAAGACAACAGTTATGCTGTTTTAAGCTAGCAAATTTTCAATTTCAGCAACAATATCGTCAACACTTTTACCGTCAACAAGCACTTTAAACGTTGCCTGATTGTAATAAAAACTTCTGTCAAAAAGGTGTTTAGCAATAAACTCCTTTATTTCAGTATTTTCTAAATTAGCAAGTAATGGACGTTTTTGTTTTTCTTCAATCAATCGTTGAAATAAATTATCAACGGAGGCATTCAAATAAACAGAAACCACATGATCACTATTTAATAACTCGTGATTGTTATAATAGCACGGCGTCCCTCCTCCTGTGCTAATGATTACATCGTTAGCATCCTGTAACACTTCTAAAAAAAGCTCGTGTTCTAATCTTCTAAAATAGATTTCACCCTTAGTATTGAAAATAGTTTCAATCGTCATTCCCATTTTTTTTTCAATCACTTCATCCAAATCAAGCGGTACTTTACCCAATTGAAACGCCAATTTTTGAGCTACTGTAGACTTACCGCTTCCCATATAACCTATTAAAACAACTTTTTTCATAGAATAAAACCTTATAAGTTAAGGCGTTAAGATTGATTTTTAAAAAAAGGTAAATTTAAAACAAAATTGCTTTGAAAAATAAATAAATACGCCTTATATTTGCACCCGCATTGAAGAAATGCAAATGACTTGGTAGCTCAGTTGGTAGAGCACATCA
>CAISUR010000072.1 GCA_903888655.1 uncultured Bacteroidota bacterium
ATATCATTAACAAGTGTAATGCCAAATTTCTATTTTAGCAAAAAAAAACGCTATGGCATCAAAATCAATACTGACAAAATCGTCTCTTACATTTTTAGAAAAATATTTAAACAATCCATCTCCTACTGGATATGAAGCAGAAGGGCAAAAAATTTGGATGGAGTATTTAAAACCTTATGTTGATACTTTTATCACAGACACTTATGGAACTGCTGTTGGTGTTGTTAATCCTGACGCTAAATTTAAAGTAGTGATTGAAGGACATTCGGATGAAATTTCGTGGTACGTAAATTATATTACTGATAATGGGTTGATTTATGTAATCAGAAACGGTGGCTCTGATCATCAAATTGCGCCTTCAAAACGTGTTAATATTCACACCAAAAACGGAATTGTCAAAGGAGTTTTTGGCTGGCCTGCTATTCATACAAGAAATCGCGGTAAAGAAGAATCGGCAAGCTTACACAATATTTTCATTGATTGTGGTTGCGCTACAAAAGAAGAGGTTGAAGCATTAGGAGTTCATGTTGGATGTGTCATTACTTATCCTGATGAGTTCCTGATTTTGAACGAAAATAAATTTGTTTGTAGAGCTTTAGACAATAGAATGGGTGGCTTCATGATTGCTGAAGTAGCTCGATTGTTGAAAGAAAATAAAAAGAAACTACCTTTTGGATTGTATATTGTGAATTCGGTTCAAGAAGAAATTGGTCTTCGTGGCGCTGAAATGATTACACAAACTATTAAACCACATGTAGCCATAGTTACCGATGTTTGCCACGATACTACTACACCCATGATTGAAAAGAAAATTGAAGGTGATTTACAAATGGGTAAAGGACCCGTTATTGCCTATGCTCCTGCCACTCAAAATATTCTTCGGGAATTAATTGTTGCCACCGCCGAAGAAAAGAAAATTCCATTTCAACGCCACGCTACTTCTCGTGCTACAGGTACTGATACTGATGCTTTTGCATACAGTAATGGTGGCGTTGCCTCTGCATTAATTTCACTTTCGCTACGTTACATGCATACTACAGTAGAGATGGTTCATCGAGAAGATGTAGAAAACGTCATCAAATTGATTTATGAAGGTTTACTGAAAATAGAAGATAATCACGATTTCTCTTATTTTAAATAAGACAAAAAAGTCCCAAAACTCAAAGGCTTTGGGACTTTCTTCATTTTATCTGTTACTCAAATATTCTAAAACATTTTTTTCAATACGTTCATTAATATTTGAAATATCTGCTTTTGTAAATTTATCTCCTAAAATGTTTTCATACAACTCGATATAGCGTTCTGAAACCGATTCTATATACTCGTCGCTCATATTGGGAATTTGCTGACCATCTTTACCTTGAAAACCATTTTCAATTAACCAACGGCGAACGAACTCTTTAGATAATTGCTTTTGTTCCTCTCCTTTATCTTGACGTTGTTGATACCCTTCTGAATAAAAATAACGAGAAGAATCAGGTGTATGAATTTCATCAATCAATACTATTTGACCATCTTTCGTCTTTCCGAATTCATATTTAGTATCAACTAAAATTAATCCACGACTTGCAGCAATTTCAGTCCCTCGTTGGAATAAAGCGTGAGTATATTTTTCTAAAATCAAATAATCTTCTTCAGAAACAATTCCTTTTGACAAGATATCTTCACGAGAAATATCTTCGTCATGCGAACCATTATCAGCTTTTGTCGTTGGTGTAATAATAGGTTGAGAAAACTTATCGTTCTCCTCTAAACCATCTTCCATTGGCACGCCACAAATCGTTCTTTTACCTTCGGCATATTCGCGAGCAGCATGGCCCGATAAGTAACCACGAATAACCATTTCTACTTTAAAAGGTTCACATAAATGACCAACTGCTACATTAGGATCTGGCGTTGCAATTAACCAATTAGGAACAATGTCAGACGTTAGTTCCATGAATTTGGTCGCAATTTGATTTAAAATCTGACCTTTATACGGAATCCCTTTAGGTAGTACCACATCAAATGCAGAGAGTCTGTCGGTAGCAATCATTACTAAAAGTTCGTCGTTAATATTGTATACTTCACGAACTTTTCCTCGATATACCGATTTTTGATTGGGAAATTTAAAATTAGTTGCCGTTATTGTATTCATTTTAGTGCTGTGTTGTGAGCTGCAAAAGTAATTAAAAAAAGACATCCTAAAAATGTCTTTATCATTAAATCAAATATTAAATTGTTCTTTAATTCGTTCTAAAACTCCTAATCCTTTTGATTCAATATTTGCGATTTCCACCAAATCATCAAAATCGTTTTCATTAAGAAAAACAATTGTAGCTATGTTTCCATAAATTGTAATTTTGATAACTTTAGATAACGGAATTTTATAGCGATTTCCTTTATCTCTTTTAAAAAATGCCAAAACCCCGAGAGCAATTAATACAATTCCGAAAGGAAACGATTTGTTTTTAATATCTTTCAAGACATCATAAGCACCAAAACCAAGTAATACTACTATAAACAAATAATTGAGATACATTTTTTTGGTTTTAAATTTTGATTTTGAAGATTTCTCATTCAATTTATGAGTTTCGGACCAGTTACCAGAATTAGTGAGAAAGATATTTTCGTCGTTTATATTTATGAATCCGTTGGCGTATTTAAAGTATTCTTTCATTTGTTTTTACAAAATATTAAAGCGAAAAGTAAGAATATAGTCTATACCTTTCGCTTCAAATCTACTATTTAAAATTTAATGTTAATCGTGATTTTCAATACTCTTATATGCATCTATTACTTTTTTAACCAATCTATGGCGAACAATATCCTTATCATCAAGATAAATAATTCCGATTCCTTCAATATCTTTCAAAACCAGAATAGCTTCTTTCAACCCCGAAATTGTTCTTCTTGGTAAATCTACTTGTCCAGGATCACCAGTAATGATGAATTTAGCATTTTTCCCCATTCGCGTCAAAAACATTTTCATTTGAGAATGGGTAGTATTTTGAGCTTCATCAAGAATTACAAAAGCGTTATCCAACGTTCGACCTCGCATAAAAGCTAAAGGAGCAATTTGTATAATTCCTTTTAAAATATAATCATCTAATGTTTGCGGAGGCAACATATCGCGCAAAGCATCATACAAAGGTTGCATATAGGGATCTAGTTTTTCTTTCATATCTCCGGGAAGAAATCCTAAATTCTCGCCAGCTTCTACTGCCGGACGTGTTAATACAATTCGCTTTACTTGTTTTTCTTTTAGAGCTTTTACAGCAAGAGCCACGCCTGTATAGGTTTTACCTGTTCCTGCTGGACCAACGGCAAAAACCATATCATTTTTAAAAACTGCTTCAACCAATTTTTGTTGATTGGGCGTCATGGCTTTGATTAATTTTCCGCCAATTCCATGAACCAATATTTTATCATGGTCGGGCATCCGTTGTTCTTCCTGGGAATTACTTTGAATCACTCTATCGATTACATTGTTATCAATATTATTGTATCGAGTAAAATGAAGCATTAATCTATTAAATCGATTTTCAAATTCGTCCAATTCTGCTTTTTCTCCAAATGCCTTGAGTGTTGTGCCACGAGCAACAATTTTTAACTTAGGATAGTACTTTTTAATCGTTTCAAGATGAGTGTCTTGGGCTCCCCAGAATTCTTTAGGAGCGATGTCGTGTAATTCAATGATACGTTCGTTCAAATGGATGAGTTTTTAATTAATTTTTTTACTAATTATTAGTAGCTTTGCAATCATTTCAAATTTAAGAAATACAGCAATACGTTTCTCATTTAGTTATAAACAATTTTATGTCAATAATTACCCTTACTACCGATTACGGACTGAAAGACCACTTCGTTGGTGCTTTGAAGGGTAAGATTTTATCGCAACATAAAGAAGCTGTGGTAGTTGATATCTCACACGACATTGATTCATTCAATATCAGTGAAGCAAGTTATATCATTGATGCAGCCTATTCCAGCTTTCCGAAAGGAACGGTTCACATCATTGGAATTGATATTGAACTAAAAGAAAACAATCAACATATTGCCATGGAATGGAATAATCATTTTTTCATTGCAGCCAACAACGGAATTTTGAGTATGTTAATACAAAAAATTAAACCTCAAAAAATAGTTACGATTAACATTCACGACAGATTATTGCCCGATGCAACAGACATGGATGTATTTGTAACCGTTGCAGTTCATCTTGCTAAAGGGGGTTTACTAAATGTAATTGGTAAAGAAATTAAACAATTGAAAGAAGTTACCGAATTACAGCCTGTAATTGCTTCCGATTCTGATTCCATAAAAGGCTATATTGTGTATATAGATCAATTTGGAAATGCGGTGACCAATATTTCTAAAAAATTATTCATAGATATCTCCAAGGGTAGACCCTATGAGGTACATTTTAAAGGGAAAAGAGTAAAAACTATATTTGCAAAATATTCTGATGTAGAAACTACAGACCTTCAAAATGCAACACTTGCTGGAAAACATTTAGCCATATTCAATGAAGCAGGGTTTCTTGAAATAGGAATTTATAAAGGCAATCAAAAGACGGGTACTGCGTCTTCTCTATTGGGATTGCGCTACAGAGATTTTGTTATGATTAATTTTAATAATTAAGTTATGCTCGTTAGAATAGTAAAATTATCTTTTCACGAAGAAAATATTCCAGCTTTTTTGGAAAATTTTGAAGTAATGAAATCCCACATACGAAATTCAGTAGGAAATCGTTTATTAGAGTTGTATCAAGACAAAAACAATCCATGTATATTTTTTACTTACAGCTATTGGGAAACCGAAGAAGATTTAGAAAATTACCGAAAATCAGCTTTATTCGACGAAGTTTGGACGTTTACCAAAAAATTATTCAACGATAAACCCGAGGCTTGGAGTGTGGATAAGTTAGTTTCATTGGAATAAAAGAAAATAGAAAATTGATTAAAGAGAATAAATAAAAACTTTGTGACTTAGAGCCCTCGCGGCAAATAAAATATGAAATCAATATTATTAAGAGAAATAAAATCTTTCTTTGGTTCGCCAATTGGATATTTAGTTATTGCCATTTTTCTTTTACTCAACGGATTATTCTTATGGGTTTTTGAAGGCGAATACAACATTTTAAACAGCGGTTTCGCCGATTTATCGCCATTTTTCACAATCTCACCTTGGATATTAATTTTCTTAATTCCAGCGGTAACAATGCGCAGTTTTTCGGATGAAAAAAAACAGGGAACCATAGAATTACTAATGACCAAACCAATCTCCGTTTGGGAAATTGTTGGAGGGAAATTCTTCGGAGCATTGCTACTAATAGTAATCGCCATTATTCCAACCTTTATTTATGTTTATGTAATTCATGGTTTAGGAATGCCTGTTGGCAATATCGATATGGGAAGCACCATGGGTTCTTATTTTGGATTGTTATTTCTAATTGCAGGATATACTGCTGTTGGAGTTTTTACTTCTACTCTATCCGAAAATCAAATTGTTGCCTTTATAGTTTCCGTTTTTTTATGTTTTATTCTGTATTTCGGATTTCAAGGAGTGGCTTCTCAATTTAAAGATTTTGGAGATTTAATTGCTTATTTCGGCATGGATTTTCATTTTAAAAGCATGAGTCGAGGCGTTATTGATACTCGTGATGTGATGTATTTTATAAGTATCACTATTTTATTTCTGTCATTGACTGTATATAAATTAAAATCATTGAAATCATAATGGAAAATAAGAAAACTAACTTAAAAAATCTGTTAACTATCACTGGTGTTTTGGTAGTATTGAACTTTGCAGGGAATTTCTTTTTCAAACGTTTTGATTTAACTGCCGACAAGCGATATACGCTTTCTACCACTTCTTTAAACATCATCAAAGACATTAAACAACCCCTGTATGTTGATGTTTTTTTAGAAGGAAATTTCCCAGGTGAATTCAAAAAATTACAAACCGAAACCCAACAATTACTTGGGGAGTTTAAAGCCTACAATTCTAATGTTATTTTCCAATTTGTCAATCCGTTAGAGAAAGAGGAAAACCGAGAACAAATCATGCAGAAGTTTTACGACCGAGGACTTACTCCTTTAAACGTAACGATGAGTGAAAAAGGAAAACAAACGCAAGAAGTAGTTTTCCCTTGGGCTGTCGTGACTTATGGCAATAAAAGTACCAAAGTGCCTTTGTTGAAAAACATGATGGGAGCTTCTACTGCTCAAAAAGTAGTGAGTTCTGTACAGCATCTAGAATATGCTTTTGCCAATGCCTTTAACACAGTTACGAAAAAAAGAGAAAAGAAAATTGCCATCATTAAAGGAAATGGCGAAATGGCTGACCGAAACATTGCCGATTTTTTGAAGTCGGTTCGTGAAAATTATTACATCGGTCCTTTTACATTAGACTCTGTGGTAAAAAGCCCAAATAATACGCTGAAAGCACTGAATAAATATGATTTAGCAGTGATCGCCAAACCAACAGAAGCTTTTACGGATGATGAAAAAGAGGTTTTAGATCAATTCATCATGCATGGCGGAAAAACACTTTGGCTTGTAGATCAAGTGAATATGGAGATGGACAGTTTAATGAATACAGGAGCTAATCTTGCTTTTCCAAGAGATTTGAATTTGAACGATATGTTTTTCAAATATGGGATTAGAATCAAACCCGATTTGATTAAAGATGTTATGGCTACACCTATTTCGTTAGCCACTGGACAAGAAGGAAGCGGAACACAATATACCAAATTTCCATGGTTGTATTCCCCAATGATTTATCCGGTTGATACTAAAGATAAATCTAAAACCAGTCCAATAGTAACCAATTTAGATGGAATCAAATTTGAATTTACCAATCCAATAGAATTGTTGAAAAACGATATTAAAAAAACCGTTCTACTGCAAAGTTCTCCCTATTCCAAATCGGTTGGAACGCCTACTGAAGTTAATCTAAAAATGGTGGAAGAGCGTCCCGATCAAAAAGAATTTACAGGAAAAGGAAATCTGCCTGTTGCGGTTTTAATGGAAGGAAAATTTCATTCGGTCTATCAAAACAGAGTGTTACCGTTTAAAGAAAGTAACTTTGCTCCTATCGGAAAAGACAATAAAATGATTATCATTTCAGATGGTGATGTAGTTAAAAATCAATTGGACAAAAACTACCAACCGTTAGAATTAGGATTCGACAAATGGACTAATAATCTATATGCCAACAAGGAATTCATGATGAATTGCGTGAATTATCTGTTGGACGATAACGGACTTATTAACATCCGAAGTAAAGAAGTTGACTTACCCATTTTAGATACTCAAAAAGTTACCGAAGAATATACCTTTTCGCAAATCATAACTGTCGGAGTGCCAATTATTATTCTGATACTGTTTGGATTTGGGTTTACTTTGGTGAGAAAACGAAAGTATCGCTAGTAATGTTAATAAAAATCTTTTTGAAATCGAGTTCTTTAAGATATATTTGTAAAAAATAATATAAGATGAAATGCCTCAAAAAAAGATTTGTTTTTGAGAAAAGATTTGAAAGGCATTGCATCTTCCAATAAAAATTAAATAAAAATTACGGATGAAATTTATTGTATCAAGCTCGTATTTATTAAAACAACTACAAGTTTTAGGTAGCGTTATTAATAGCAGTAACACCTTACCCATTCTAGATAATTTTTTATTTGAATTAGATAAAAAATCGTTGACAGTTTCTTCTTCCGATTTAGAGACAACCATGTCGGCTACATTAGAAATTGAGTCAACAGATAAGGGAAGTGTTGCTGTACCTGCAAAATTGTTATTGGATATTTTAAAAACTTTTCCTGAACAACCCTTAACATTTACTGTTGAAGAAAATAGCACGATAGAAATAAGTTCAAACTCTGGAAAATATGCTATTGCATATGCTCCGGGAGAAGAATTTCCAAAATCGGTTACTTTAGAAGATCCTTCTTCAACGTTAGTTCCTGCTGAAGTTTTGGCGACAGCGATTAGCAAAACTATTTTTGCGGCGGGAAATGATGATTTGCGTCCTGTAATGAGTGGTGTATTTTTTCAATTTTCACCAGAAGGATTAATCTTTGTTGCCACCGACGCTCATAAATTGGTTAAGTATGCGCGCACAGATGTGAAAGCGTCACAAGTATCAGATTTCATTATGCCAAAAAAACCTTTGAATATTTTAAAAAGTATTCTAGGGGCGTCTGATGCCGAAGTAAAGATTGATTACAACGATGCTAATGCTACTTTTTCTTTTGAAAACTATATATTGACATGCCGATTAATTGATGGAAAATATCCAAATTATGAAGCGGTTATTCCAAAAGAGAACCCTAATAAATTATTGATTGATAGAACACAATTTTTTAACTCGGTTCGTCGTGTTGCGATTTTCTCAAATAAAACCACGCACCAAATTCGTTTGAAAATTGCCGGTGCAGAATTAAATATTTCTGCCGAAGATATTGATTATTCAAATAAAGCTGAAGAACGATTGACATGCGATTATCAAGGTGATGACATGCAAATTGGATTCAACTCTCGTTTCTTATTGGAAATGTTGAGTAACTTGCAATCGGATGAAATTCAATTAGAAATGTCGATGCCAAACCGAGCAGGAATCCTTACTCCAGTTGATGGTCTAGATGATGGAGAAACAGTTACCATGCTTGTGATGCCTGTTATGCTAAACAACTAAATAATTTTAACTAATCCAACCAAAGAAAAACCGTCTTGTAATTTTTACTCGACGGTTTTTACATTTTAGTTGGATTTGAATCAAAGTATTGAAAATTTTTATATTAAAT
>CAISUR010000073.1 GCA_903888655.1 uncultured Bacteroidota bacterium
TCATCAAAACAGAATGTAATTGGGCGATTATTGTACGAATTGAAAGAAAGGCGTGTGTACTTTAAAAGTGTATCATAGCCATCTCTTGAAAAGTCGGAGGCTATGTCCCGAACTGATTTAATTATAAAGTTGCTGTCATTATTCGATAGGTATTTCATTATAAACATGAGACTAGTTTTACCACAACCAACTGGGCCAGAAAGCATAATACCTTTGAATAGGTCGACCTGATAAGTTTCCGCCAATACTTCATCTTTGAGAAAATAAATTGACAATTTGAGGATTATCAATGAATCAGCATCTAGTAATAGAAATTTCTTGCCAAATAGCTCTATGCCCTTACTTTTGATAAATGCAATTACAACTGTATAGTCATAAAGGCTCTGAGTAGTCTTTATCTGCTGCATTAGAGAGTACATGTGGATTCGTATTTTTCATGTTAACCGGAATATTTAGCATCCATTTTATGGCCGAAGATTGCCAGTTTTTCATTGGTGATTTACCCCCAATCAACCAACCGTTACTATTATAATGGTGAAAAATTTTTGATGCTTCGTCACTGACAACCTCTTTAGTTTTAAAGAAAAGTACTACTTCACTAAAGGATGGGATGGGCATTGATAAATCTGATTGCGTTTTTACTACGACAGGCATCAGTACACTATTTGAGACTGGGGGAGTTGAGTTTGTTTCTGTTCTGAGTACATCGTTATCATTTGAAACATTTTTTTGTGATTCGTTTTCACTCTTGTTTTCATTAGTTTGGTTGTGTTTTATTAAGTGTCCCACATTTGGGTCGGGTTGTGTATTATAATTGGGACTATCGTTAGTCAAAATTGGTACTGGTAGTGTCTCCTTATTAATACTGACTAAAGGCGGTACTTTAGTATCATTATTGGTACTGAATAGATCGAGTTGTACGAATGCATTATCTTCTTCTTTGGATGCGAAACGAACCATACTAATTTTTATTGGGGCGTACCTTAATAAAGAAATATGCTGAACAATATAGCCAGCTATGTGCAACTCTTTCAAACATTTATGATATGTATTTTTCGAACCTATTTTAGAAAGAGATAGCATCACATCCCTATGAATTGTGAAAGGATTTTGAAATCTATTGAAGTTCCAATATTGGAACATCGCCATATACAGACTCACATGTGCCGATGTGAGTCTTTTATCATTACGGATGACTGTAAAGAATGCGTTTAGGTGACGGATGTAGTTCACTTTTTTAGTTATTAGTTATGAGTCGAAAGTCGAGAATTGAAAGTTGAAAGTCGAGAGTTCGTTGTCATAAGACTTAGGGTTTTCTTTTGGTTAGGAGGTGGATTATTGGCTTTTTATTTCCTTCCATCAACTTTAGAATGTCGGCATAACTATAGAATAGTAAACCGCCGACCTTTGAATAGGTTAGTAAACCACTAATACGCATGTTCTGCAGCGTGCCGGGGGAAATGCCCAATAGCTCTCTTACTTCATAAGATTTAAGCCACTGTTTTTCCTCTTGCTTTGAAGGTGCTAACATTGTTTTAATTTCTGAAAGCAACTCAACTTTGAAAATTGCCCAATCCTGCTTTGTTAATAAATCAATTGACATAATACACTTTTTTATTTTGTTCTGGTACAAAAGAAGGTGGTTTGGAGGACTATGTACCCCCATATAGGCAGTAGTACGGTAAGATTTATTTTTTTAGAGTTATTGGTATAAAAAGTAATTTACTAAATAAAATTCAATGTCATTTAGTTAAAGAAAAATGAAAAAATTAACCGCAGAGGTCGCAGAGTTATTTACACGGAGAAACGCAGAGGGAAACTTTATTTTAGATAAGAACGTTTCACTTTTAGGACGCAGAGGCGGGAATCGTTATGTACAATCCTTAACTGAATGACATTGGAATATAATTGGATAGAAATATTAAATTTCTCGGCAACTAAAGTTCATTTTTTATACTTATGTAGCGATTTATATAAATAAAATAAGTCACCCCATGAGCACGGTAGTGGGGGAATAAATGCAATAGCTTTTTATGGGATAGTAGCTTGATATTCTATAAAATTAGCTTTAGTTGAGCTTATCCTCTAAGTATTCGATGTATTTTAATAATGATTTTTTTATTGAATCAAAGAAAGGCAATGGGTTAATTTTTCTTTCTCTCATTTCTTGGAATATTTTGTAGATGTTGCCTAGCTTAATGTTGAATGACAATTGAAAGTGTTTAGAAATGTCATTCAATGTTGCTTTGCCATTATTAAAAACTCCTTGGGTGTACAGGCCGTAGATTAGTTCAGTGAGAGAGGTTTTGGTGTCAGTCCAAATTAGTGGGGTAGATTGAGATTGGGTATGTGAAAAAAGCAGGAGGTTTGCTTCTGTTATTTTAGCTAATTCATTAACCAAATAAATTTCTATTTCTCCATTTGCGATAATTGTTGCCATTCGAAAGTCGTGACTTGTACAAAATAGGTGATCATTTTGGTAAAAACTTAGGTCATCACAAGAATGTACACTTGGATTTTCTCTGATGAAATAAATATGATCCATGGCTTCATTTTTAGTTCTGTGATAAGCATAAAGTTCGATGTTCTCTTCAAAAAATAAATTTAGTTTTATAAGCTCACGATTAAGGTATTGTTTCAAAATATCTGTACCGCCATGTGGTTTACAAACTAGTATGATATGGATAGCTTTGTGAAAGATAAGTTTGGCTAATATCTTCGGTTTTTTGTATTTGAAGAAATCAATTTCTTCCTTCAGAGAATTGAATCCATTTTGAATTGTAAAATCCCTTAGTTCCAATAAAATGAAATGTATTATTTCGATTGCATCCTGTTCAGTTTGAATAAAATCAAGGTTTTTTTGTTTACTTGTATCAAGCTGTTCCTCCAGTGAAAGCGTGAGGTTTTTTATTTTTTCATTTATCACGGATATATTAGTACTTGGTAAGTGACAAAGCTAAGGGTTGTTAATACAGAATAGGTGATTTTGGTTTGTTTTGAAAGAAGAATTGAGTAAAAAATACTTGTAGTTGAAAGA
>CAISUR010000074.1 GCA_903888655.1 uncultured Bacteroidota bacterium
AGCAGAGAAAACTTACTTAAAGTTAAAAGATAAATCAGGTTATGCGAATATGCTTTTTAATAAAGGTATTATTCAATATGGAATAAATGATTATTTAGGTGCAGAGTTATCCTTATCTAAAGCATATTATATTTTTAAAGACTCTGATGAAAAAGATAAATTATATGGTACCTTAAACCAACTTGGTTTAGTATATAATGAACTAAAAGAATATGATAGATCAGCAGATTTTCACAATAGAGCGCTTCAAACAGTAAAGAAATTTAATTTACAAAGTACAGAACATCAAGAGGCAGTTTGTTATAATAATTTAGGTTATCTATACGTCAAACAAAAGAATTATAAACAAGCTAGTATAAATTTTGAGTTAGGATTAAAGGATAAAACTATTGTTGATGATGACCCCGAATTATATTCTAGTTTAATTGATAATTTTGCTTTTTGTAAAATGAAGATTAATGATGAAAAGAGTTTGCCAAAATTATTTTTTGACGCATTAGAAGTAAGAAAAAAGCTTGACAATAAAAATATTATAGTTGGAAGCTATATTCATCTGTCGGAATATTATAAAAACAAAAATGATTTAATCTCTGCAATAAAATATTCTAACCAAGCAGTTACAATAGCAAAAAAGTCAAAAAGTCCAATCAATGTTATTCTAGCATTGAAACAAGCATCAATTGTTGATGATAAGAATTCTAAAAAATATTCAGAAGATTACATAAGAATCAGTGACAGTCTTCAAATTGCAGAACGAAACTCAAAAGACCGCTTTGCCCGAATTTCATTAGAAACCGATGAAATCATTAAAGAAAAAAACAGTATTGAGCAAAGCAGCCGCGATATTCTTAATTATTTTGTTGGAACTTTAGCATTGATTGGGCTTTTGTTTTTTATGAGAACACAGCGTTCTAAAAGGCGAGAAGCCGCATTAAAGTTAGCACAACAGCAAGCAAACGAAGATATTTACAAGCTCATTATTTCGCAACAAGGAAAACTCAATGAAGGAAAAATCATGGAGAAAAGCCGAATTGCTAAAGAAATTCATGATGGTGTTTTAGGAAGGCTGTTTGGGTTGCGTCTCAATCTCGATGGCTTAAATAATCGTACTGATGAAGAAGCAATTCAGGAGCGAAATAAATGTTTAGAAGAGTTAAAAATTATTGAGCAAGACCTTCGCGAAATTTCTCATGAATTAAGTAGAGAAAAATTAGTTTTAATTAATAACTTTGTCACTATAGTTAATGGTCTTTTAGACGACCAAACCAAAAAAAATACAGCAGTTTTATCAACAACTTTAGGTGACACTATAGATTGGGATTCCTTGTCGAATACCACGAAAATAAATTTATATCGTATCCTTCAAGAGTGTTTGCAAAACATAAATAAATATGCAGACGCAAAAAATATTAAAGTTGAGTTTAAAAAAGATAAAAAAGGCAATTTAATTCTTAATATTGCAGATGACGGAATAGGATTTGACGTGAGCAAGAAAAGCAACGGAATCGGGATGAAAAATATTGTTGAGCGAACTCATGAAAGTGATGGAATCATCGAAATAAATTCCGCCAAAAACGAAGGCACACAAATTAAAATAACTGTTCCATTAGAACATAAAACAATAAAAATATAGTATATATGATGCCCCAAAACATTAATGTATTAATTGTAGACGACCATCCATTTATCATTCAAGGATATAAAAATGTGATTCGTCTATTTCCAGATAAAAATATTGCTTTTACGTTCTATGAAGCCATAGATTGTAAATCGGGGTATGAGGCAGTAATTAACCCTCCAGTTCCTTATGACCTTGCTTTTCTAGACATCAGTATGCCTGAATATCCTGAAAAAGATATAAATACTGGTGAAGATATAGCCAAATTATTAATGAAAGAAATTCCCGATTGCAAAATTGCATTACTTACCATGCATTCTGAAAGTATGAAAGTGCAATCCATCATTGATGAAATTAATCCACTGGGGCTGGTCATAAAAAATGATTTGGGTTTTGATAGTATGATTTTGGCCGTTGACTCCATGATTAAAGGAGTCAGATATTATAGCGATTCGGTTATTAAATATTTAAATAACCAGCAAAAAGAAAAAGTATACGTCGATGTTATCGATAGACAAATTTTACTCTATTTAAGTAAAGGAATTAAA
>CAISUR010000075.1 GCA_903888655.1 uncultured Bacteroidota bacterium
ATTGAAATAAAGCTTAAGATTTTGAGTAGATTGTTCTTCCATTCCAATTTCCAGTTTTTTCTATTTTTCCAAAGTTGAATTAAGAGATAAACTATTAAAATACCATAAATAACATCTCCAACCGAAAAGGGGATTTTTCCCAAAAATGTGCGGGATATTTTAGAAATAATAATATAAAATCCATTGCTATAATATTGTTCAACTATTTCTGGAAAAAAGATTATTATTTTCAGAAATACAATTTGAAGTAACAGGAATAAAGGAAGAAAATATTTTCTTTTCATATCTCAATTTTGAATTGTAAATATAATCACAAATCAATTCGTTGCAGTAATTAAACTTTGTAACTTTGTGTTTTTAAAATATTTTATAAATCGAGCTTCATTTTAATCAATTTTCAAAAATCTGTGAGAATCTGTGAAATCTGTGGCTAAAAACAAACATAATGAGCCAAGAAATTAGAAATCTTGAACCAAAAGCACTTTGGAACAAATTTGCCGATTTAAATGCGGTGCCACGTCCTTCTAAAAAAGAAGAGCGCGTTATTGAGTTTATGAAAAACTTTGGAAATAGTCTAGGATTAGAAACTTTTGAAGATGAAATTCGCAATGTAATCATTAGAAAACCTGCTACTGCTGGAATGGAAAACCGCAATCCAATTGTACTTCAAGGGCATTTGGATATGGTATGTCAAAAAAATAATGATACCGAGTTTGATTTTGATACACAAGGAATTGATATGTATGTAGATGGCGACTGGGTTCGCGCACGCGGAACCACTCTTGGTGCCGACAACGGTCTTGGAGTAGCTATGATGATGGCAATTTTAGAAAGTAAAGACATCGCACATCCGGCAATCGACGCTCTTTTTACAATCGATGAAGAAACAGGCATGACCGGTGCTTTGAACCTAAAAGGAGGCATTTTGAAAGGAGAAATCCTTTTAAATATGGATACTGAAGAAGACGACGAAATCGGAATTGGTTGTGCAGGAGGAATTGACGTAACAGCAAACAGAAGCTACATACAGGAAGAAACTCCAGAAGGTTCTGTTGGATATACGATTACTGTTAAAGGATTAAATGGCGGACATTCGGGAATGGATATTCACAAAGGTTTGGGTAATGCCAACAAAATTATGAACCGTTTATTATTTGACGGATTCGAGAACTTTGGACTTCAAATTTCAGAAATTTCTGGAGGAAGTTTGCGCAACGCTATTCCACGTGAAAGCACTGCTAATGTAATTGTGGCCGCTATGTATGACGAAGCTTTTGCATTTGATATGCAAGAAATCATCAGCGAAATCAAAGCCGAATTTAAAACTATGGAACCTAATCTTACTATTGAAATTGTAAAAAGTGATTTGCCAAGTAAAGTTATGGATTTAGGTGTACAAGAAGGTTTGCTTCGCGGAATTTATGCTGCTCATAATGGTGTTTTTAGAATGAGTGCCGATATTCCCGGATTAGTAGAAACTTCTAATAACATAGCTCGTGTAATTGTAAAGGATGGCGAAATTACCATTCAAAATTTAACGCGATCTTCAGTAGAAAGCTCTAAATTTGATTTGGCGAATGCGTTGCGTTCAGCTTATGAATTATTTGGATGTGAAGTTACTTTAGCTGGAAGTTATCCGGGTTGGACACCTAATGTGAACTCGGAAATATTAGATTTGTTGGTTAAAATTTATGAAAAGCAAAATGGAACGAAACCTAATGTAGCTGCATGTCATGCTGGATTAGAATGTGGTATTCTTGGAACTAATTATCCTGGAATGGACATGATTTCATTCGGACCTACCATTCATGGAGCTCACAGTCCCGATGAAAGAGCCAGTATTTCGTCTTCACAAAAATTCTGGAAATTTGTAATTGAAATTTTAGAGAATATTCCAGAAAGAAAATAGAAAATAGTAAAAAAAATATGGAAAAACTCGTTTAGAAATAAGCGAGTTTTTTTTTGCAATATGAATAGTTTTAAATAATTGCATTACTTTATTATTTTTGTTACAATTAAAAATGGAAAATGAAAACAGCGCCTATTCAAAATCAAGATAGTGAAATTGTAAAGATGTC
>CAISUR010000076.1 GCA_903888655.1 uncultured Bacteroidota bacterium
AGATACCCCATATTATAAAGATGGGCCTGTCCCTGAACCAATAATTGATCCTGAAATTTTCATATATAATATGGCTCAAATTGGACTTGATAAAGTTTTGTTTGGAGAATCTTTCTCAATTTATTCCAAGTTTATTTTCAAAAGTTAATTTAATGATTATTGTTTTACTTTTGATAATAATACTTTTATTTTTTTGTAAATCAAAAAGTACATTTACTTATAATTTTAGCCCAGGACCAAAAATATATACATTTTTAAATTTAAGTTTACAATTTACTGATTCGAAAACAATTAAAATAACAGAACCAATTTTTCAGAATGTATACATTTATACTTATACTCCAAATGGATCTTTACGATTCATAAGTGGTAATTTAAATATTTTACAATCTGAAATATGTTTAATTATGAAAGCAAACGAATGCAATACTCATATGGATATATTTTTTGATCCAAATACAAGTCCAAATATTATAATCATTAATGGAGTTATTAAAAATAAAAAGAGTCAAATTATTTTTAAAAGTCAATAATAGATAATGACAAAGGCTCAACCCAAGAACAGTATATTACCAATTATTTTATTAGGTTTGGTGTGCTTTATTTTCTTTATAGCATTAAGTAGTTCAGCAGCTGCATACTATTACAGATGTGCATTGTTTCAAACGGGGTGTTCACCTTCCCCTCAGGCAACTTCTTCTGGTTCCAAATCAAACCAAAGTATAAGTAACAGTCCAAGTACAAATTCTGGTTCCAGATCAGGGTCTAGTCCAATTACAACATATAGATCTGGATTACCATTTGCATCAACAGTCCAACTATTTGCTTATCAGGGTAATTATAGTTTAGTTATGAAACCAAATTCAACAGGTAATAATATTGAGATTATGATTTTTCAAACCATGTTGGGATCCACCAGTCCACCAAACTCATTGAGTCCAATGTTATCTGATACTTTCTATATTCCAACAAACATCACAAATAACAGTTTTACTTATAATATTCTGGGAGGATCTCCCTCCACCGGTCCATCTCCCTCCACCGGTCCATCTCCCTCCACCGGTCCATCTCCCTCCATAGGTTTCATATCCACTTCAGGAACAGGTAATTACACATCAACTTCGGTTACTATGGGTGGTCTAACTTTTAATTTACCTGGAGTTTCACCAAGTCCAAGTCCAAGTCCAAGTCCAAGTCCAAGTCCAAGTCCAAGTATTTATCCACCTGGTTGGGCATTTTATGGTAGTTATACTACTAGTGGGTGGAATTATAATGTAACTTCGCGTGGATCTATTTCCACTTCCACAAATATAACAACTGTTTTAAATGGAATATATAATTATGATAATGGAGCTATTTTTAGCACAACTGGAACTTTTCCTTCGTATGTATATAATTTATATGAATGTGATTATAATAATTCATTGTTTAATTCTCTTGCATCTAATACTACTAACCCTGGAGGTAGCTTTCCAAACACTAATTTAGGAATTCCAGGTTATAATGCTATCGTAGTTAGAATTGGTTTAAATCCACAAGGATCATTACCAATAGGTACAATTAATACAACTAATAATATATGGAAAGATTTGGGAGTTAAACCATTGATAACTAGAGCACAAGTACCAATCGATTATACTAATGTTAATAACTATCCCTTGTATCCATTTACAATGGCTGAAACATTTGTTAATTCACAAAATAATGATTTGGTTTCATTTGAAATTTTACAATCTTCTTCTCCAGATACTAATAATTTTAAAGTTTTTCAATCTACACAATCGAATAAATTAGTATTTTCCTATACACTGACTGCTCAGCAGTACACTAATCTCGGTGCAACGGGTGCAGCATCTTTATCATCTTTAACTGGACCAACTACAGGGTTACCTGGTTACATGAATGGCTCACACATTTATGAAAACTGCGGAACAATTTCAGATCAATTTTATATTCAATATCGTCCAAATATAATTCTTAGTATTTCTTCATACTCGTCAAATTATTTCATTACTATTTTTGATACTTTAACAAGTAATTATGATATTCATCGTTGCATTCAGGCAACTTCCGGTCAAACAACTACTTATACTATAGCCGCAAATACAGAGTTGTCATCAAGCCTTATTTGGAATAGAGGAGCAGGTTTAAGTGCTATGTTATCTTTTTCATATGCTGAAAATTTAGGTATTGCAGTTACGACAGGAGCTTCACCAGGTATTAATCTTGTTCAAACTACGGGATCATCGGTAGTATCTATTTCGTTAATTAGTAATACTTCTAGAATACATCCTATGAATATAATAAGTACTACACCAGTTATACTTCAATCTGGTTATTATGTAAATGGTTCAAATTACATTAATATTACTGATACTACTAGTCGTACTTTTACTTCAGCAATTGGTGGAACAATAACATCTGGAAACTATGTAATAGATAATATCGGAAAAATAGCATTTATAACTACGATTGCCATTTATTCATTTACTTATAGTTATAATTCATATAGTATTGATATTTATTCTTTTGATTCAACTAGAACTGGACCTGGAAGTCCCTCTATAATTAAAACATGGCGTGCAAGAGCATATACACAATTGTCATTAAGTCTTTTATCGGATGGAACATTTATAGCATCTGATGGTTCAAATACTTCTAATTACACTGTAAATTCTAGTGGAAATATTTTGACAGGTGTAATTGCTAATACTGATGTTTTATCATCATACATTTGTAACGA
>CAISUR010000077.1 GCA_903888655.1 uncultured Bacteroidota bacterium
ATTATTTTTGTTGACTCTCAAAGCACAGACAAAACTGTTGATATTGCAATACAAATGGGGGTTCGAGTGATACAAAGAAGATTTGATGACTTTTCTAATCAACGAAACTTCGCCATCGAACAAGCTAAAAATGATTGGATTGTTTTTTTTGATTTGGATGAAATTATGACTCTGGAACTTGAGAAAGAAATTATTCAAACTATAAATTCTAAAACTGATAAAGTTGCTTTTTTTGCTAAACGCAACTTTTTCTTTCTAGGAAGAAGAATGAAATTTGGTGGTTGGCAAAATGATAAAGCAATTCGTCTTTTTAATAAGAATTATTGTAAGTACAATGGGAATTTAGTTCACGAAGTTATTGAAAGTAAAGGAAAAACAGGAATATTAAAGAATAGTTTAAATCATTATAGTTACAAAAATTTTGATAATTATAATGATAAATTGAATCTTTACAGCAAATTACAAGCAGAAAACTTATATAATAAAAAAGTAAAACCAAATCCCTATCATCTTTTTTTTAGACCCTTTTACAGATTTTTGTGGCAATATTTTTTTAGGTTAGGAATTTTAGATGGAAAGGAAGGTTTTATACTAGCTTATGTTCATTCCTTTTCTGTTTTTAAACGTTATTTACAACTTTGGATGTTGTATAGAAAAATTGAATAAACGAATCCATTATGTTTGATATAGCGGTAATAATAATTAATTATAATTCAAGTAAACTTACGCAAGAATGTGTAGAAAGTATTTTAGAAAAAACTTCTAAAGTTCTTTCCATAGAAATCATCATTGTTGACAATTGCTCTGAAAAAGAGGATTTTTTAACCTTAAAACAATTTTGTGAAAAACATCCATTTAAAAACCTTCTGCTAGTTAGAAACAAAATAAATACTGGTTTTGGAGCTGGAAATATGTTAGGACATCATTTTGCAAATGCCAAATATGTTGCTTTTGTAAATAATGATACTTTGTTTTTGAATGATTGTCTTTCTATTTTAAAATCAGCTATTGAAAAAGATGATTCAATCGCAGTTGTAGGAGGTCAATCTTACTCCGAAACCGGAAAAAGAATGTGCGCTTTTGATCATTTTGCCTCAATTTCTAAAGAATTGTTTGGAAGAGATTTTTTAGAGCGAATTAATCCGAAAAAATATCCAAAACGAAAAATAGAATATTCAAATCCACTAAAAGTAAATTATGTTCAAGGAAGTTTTATGCTAATTAGAACTGCTGATTTCAATAAAGTTGGTGGTTTTGATACCAATATCTTTCTTTACTATGAAGAAACCGATTTGTGCAAACGATTAGAAAAAAATGGTAAATTATGTTACTTAATTCCAGATGCTAAATACGTTCATTATCATGGAGCCAGTACTCCACAAAATATTGCTATCAAAACCGAACTTAAGATTTCGTTACTATATGTGATCAGAAAACATTATGGCTATTTTAGTTATTTCTTTTTATTGAATTATTTGAGATTAAATTATGTGTTTAGCATCATTTTTAAGCCAAAATATGC